>VHBM01000009.1 GCA_016871975.1 Nitrososphaerota archaeon
CGGCAAATGAACCAGTTACTACGGTTGCCAGCTGATTTCTCAAGTAGCCCATGTTTATTTTCACAAATTTGGCTGAATATAAATAATAATGTCAATATCGATGTTTGAAATTAAAAAGAGAAAAGGCGAAAATCGAGTTATTCTACTTTTTCTGTGTCTTCTGTAGCTGGAGCTATATTATTTGTCTCTGATTGTAAGATCTTTATTTTTGCGAGCAGTTCGTTTCGTAAATCTCGTGCAACGCGTCTTACTGTAGGTCTTGGAACGCCTAGCTCGTCTACAACTTTACTGTAAATATCTTGTTTGTCGGTTAGTCCCTTGTCCAGATAAGCGTTAATTGCTTGTTTAATAACCGTGCTTTGATTTGTGCGATTCACAGATTCTAAGTTTTAGTCGTTCTATATAAGATTATTTTATGAGAAAAAATTTGTAATTGTTATTTAAGAAATTCTTTTGCTAAAAAATTCGATGAGTTATAGATAAAGTCGCTGTCACAGATTTGCAAGATCTTAAAAATTTAATTATAACATTGGGATGCACGAGTCAGTTATTCGTAACGCCAGTACGTAATGTTTTCAGAAACTCATTTCTCAGCAAGACTCTTATGCTTATAGCAACAAATGTTCGAAATGACCAAGGCTACGATAGAAACTAGGTTTGGAAAGATTGTGTTTGAATTATTGCCTGACATTGCGCCTGAGACAGTAAGAAACTTTGCAAAATTGGCCCAGTCTGGATTTTATGATGGTACATTATTTCATCGCGTTATTCCCGGCTTTATGATACAGGGAGGAGACCCAAATACAAAACAGTCAGACAAAAGCAGGTGGGGGATGGGTGGTCCTGGCTATACCATAAAAGCAGAGTTTAACTCCAGATCCCATCTTCGTGGCATTGTTTCTATGGCAAGGGCGATGGACCCAGATAGCGCAGGCTCGCAGTTTTTTATAGTAACAACAGATAGCGGCTTTCTTGATAGGCAGTATACTGTATTTGGCGAAGTAACAGAGGGAATGGATGTTGCCGACAAGATCGTCAATTTACCAAGAAACAAAAATGACTGTCCTTTGGAAGATGCCAAGATGAACAGGGTAACACTATCCGAGTAGATGTCTAGCTTGAAGATTATAGTTTCTGTACTAGTCTTGTTTGCACTGGTGTCATTTGTACCACAGAGTTTTGCACAGATTTCTTTGGGGGTTCCTGCAACTCAAGAAGATGTCAGAGTTACAATTACAGAAGACGGGCATGTGCATGTGGTTCACAAAATAGCAAGCAGCACACAAGCTCAGAGTCTGGATTTGATTGAGGGAACTGTATCAGATCTAAATGTTACAGATGAAGAGGGCAATGATGTAGAGTTTGCAAAAGTTGGTGTCGAGGATGTGAGTGGTGTCACCATATTTCCTACTATGGAACGAGTCACTGTCGAGTATGATCTTTCTGATGTGCTAGAGCTAAAAGATGGGGTGTGGACATGGGAGTTTTTTTATCTTCAGAGTACGATGTTTCTTTTTCCTGAAAGTGTTGATGTAATTTTTGCAAACGACAGACCTGTGAACCTTGAATATAATGGTGCAAAGGGTATACGGTGCCATGGCTGTCAGATGATTTTAGAATACATTATCGATGAGCCAGTTATCAAACAACAAGTCAAGTGGGAAGACAGATCCTTTGATGTTGAGATTAAAACTTTGGCAGAGATTGATTCATTTAATTTTAATCAGCCAACAAGGACAATTAGCTTTGATGTAAAAAACGATCATCAGTTTATTACATTATTAATTCCGCTTGAGCTTTTATGGAATCCATATCAGGTCTACCTGGATAAAGAGCCACTTGGCGTACTAGCTGATGAGGAAAAAGTTTTGAGACATGAATATCGTGTTGACGATAAATATGTCCAGCTAAATATACGACCAGAGACTGCAGGCAATGTGCGGATTATAGGCACATCTGTAGTGCCAGAGTTTCCATTGTTTGTTCCGCTTGTTTTAGGAATGTCTATGGTTATGGTGCTGGCTTTTAGAAAGTCACTCGCTTCCAGAACCACATGAGCAAAGACCATATTCGTCTATTCGTGTGTTACAGAGAGGACATTTTTCGCCATAGTCTATCTCCCATGGCTCTTTTCCATAGAGTCTAAAATGATCATCAATTTCTATTGGAATTTCCCGCTCTTTTTTCAATGGCATTAAAGCTAATTACAGCTATACATAGATTAACGCCTGACTTGGTTGTTTACTGATGGGTTGTGGTTGTCACTGCATCAGCTGTGGTAGTGTAGATCTTGAGTCAAGACAGGTTGGCAAAACCGAAGATGACGGATATTTTGACATGCATCATACATGTAAAAAATGTACAACACATTTTGATCATCTAGAAGGAAATATTTTTGAGTCTTGTAATGTCTGTAATTACAAAACTAGTTAGTTACGAGTGCCTCTTTTAGAAAATAATAACAAAGATTCTCTCGAGAGTTTTTCAGAATCTGTTTGTTGAATGCCATTTTTGTAAGTGCTTTTGACACATCCAGTGGACTTGCAATCCATCCATACTCGCGTAGCTGACTGACAGTTTCTGCAACATTTCTTGGTTCATTAAAGAATGATGTTTTAGCTAGCATCTGCAGCTTGTTTTTGATTTCGCCTTCATGAAGAGTTACCGGCTCGCTGAATTCTGGTTCATGTATCTCAGCGTCGTCTAGTGTCTTGATGTAGCTTAGGTTTTCATGGTATTTTTTTGCTGGCAGTTCTTCTGGTTCATCATAGATTATTCTTGATTTGATTTTTGGCATGTACTTTGATATGTTCTCAATTACCTCGCCTACGGAATAGTTATCGACATAAAAGTCTCTAGAGTCGACTTCAATCTCGTTTTCGCCTGTTTTTACCTTTATTCTTGCCAACTAACTTAGAATTTGCCACTTTTGATTTATTCTGCTAGCTCTAAGTAGCTTTAAGAAAAGATTAAAACTTTTACACACAGCGGTCGTTTTTTTTTCCCTTTGTATTAAAAAGCAATTTAGGAAGTAGACTGCATGAAAACTGCAAAAAAAGCCATAATTATTTTTGCCATCATAGCAGGGATTTTTGGCTTCTCCCAGTATGCTTCAGCATCGCAGATAGGAGTAACAATAGCTAAAAACGAATTGCTTGAAAAAAATGGCAGCGAGTCCACCTATAATATGCAGTTAGAGTTTAACAATCCATCACTGCTTGTACTAACTGCCGGCAAGACTGATTTTATAATATCAGTTGAAGATGAAAAAATTGGCGATGGTGTTCTGGAACCATTTATTCTCCCAGCCATGAGTAAGGCGCTAGTTGATGGCGTCTACAAGAGTGACAAAAAGTATTCTGATGACAAGAATGCTCCTGTTGTAAAAATTAGCGGGGTAACAAAGTATGATGTGCTCTTTACATCACTTGATGTTCCGTTTGTTTACTATCCAACAGAAGACCAAGCCAGAGAATTTATACAACAAAACTAGTTTCACAGAATGTGCTTACTGTTTTTGGCTCAACTGCCCTTGATACGATAAGAACACCGTCCAAAGTTCTAAAAGATGTACTTGGTGGTGCTGCAACGTTTGCAGGCATTGCCGCCAGCTTTTTTGTAGATACTGGCTTGATTGCGGTTGTAGGAAGCGACTTTCCCAAAAAATATCACAACATTCTTTCAAAGAGATTGGATCTGCAGGGTCTTGTTGTGAAAAATGGGAAGACATTTCGATATGATGGAAGATATGACAATACTCTCAGTACCAGAAAGACACTGAAGACTGAGCTTAATGTTCTTGCAGATTTTACACCTGTTGTACCAGAAAGTTACAGAAAATCAAAATATGTCTATCTGGCAAATAATGATCCAGACCAGAATGTCGCAATGATAAGAGAGTTTGACAGAGTCAAGTTTTCAATGTGTGATACAATAGAGTATTGGATTTCTACAAAGCGATCATCTGTTATCAAGATGATCAGAGGAGTTAATGCTGTTGTGATAAATGACGAAGAGGCAAAGCTGCTTACAAAAGAGTACAACCTGATAAGGTGTGCAAGAAAAATTATGGGCTGGGGAACAGATTATGTAATAATAAAAAAAGGAGAGCATGGCTCTCTTCTTTTCTTTGAGGATGTGATTTTTCCCTCCCCTGCATTTTCATTAGAAACTATCTTGGATCCTACAGGTGCTGGAGATTCGTTTGCTGGTGCGATGATAGGATACTTGGCAAGCTTGAATAACACTGCGCTTTCTGCAATAAAAAAGGCAGTAGTTTACGGAAATGTCGTAGGCTCTTTTGCAGTTGAAAAATATGGTTTAGATGGTTTGCTTGCTCTTACAAAATCAAAAATTGAAAAAAGAATAAAACATTATGAAAAAATGATCCAGCTCTGAAAAGTTTAAGTTCTAAAGGATCCGCTAAAAATCGAATAAAATTGCCTCAAGAGATTACAGAAAAATTTGAAGACAAGCTGGAATCTATTTTTGCTTTGCAAAAAGGACTAGCAGACATGATGAATCTTGACAGATATCCAAAAGACACAGAAGGCAGAGTCGCTGCCCTGTGTACTGCGATAATTCATGAGGCAATAGAGTTACAGCGCACAACAAACTGGAAGTGGTGGAAAAAGCCGCTTCCGTTTAATCAAGATGACGCAAAAGAAGAGCTTATCGATGTCTGGCACTTTGTTGTACAGGCATCACTTGAGCTTGGCCTGACACCAGATGACATTCTAGACGAGTACAAACGAAAAAACCAGATTAATAGAGACAGACAAAAAAACGGCTACTAGCTAGAGTCAACTGCCTGATTAATTTTTTCCATGCTTGTTTCTCCTATCATATCAAGCAGCTTTACTTTGTTGCAAAACGTTGTAATCTCATTTTTTGTTATAGTCAGAACAGGATCAGGGCTATGTGAACCAATTATTCTCTTGTCATCATCAATTCCGTTTTTGTATAATGCAAGAAGAGAGTGACCTGCCTTATGGCCTGTTACATCTTTTCCGCACACAATTATGGTGTCTATATTATTTGCAATAACGTATCTAACTAGCGAATCAATTCCCTTGTTTTCAGACAATAATCTTCCTGAAAGTGCAATTTTTTTCATCATATCTGATTTTGAGATCTCTTTTAGGAGTAATATGCTTGAGAGCGTGCAGATTGCTATGGTTGATTTTTGATTTCCAAAAAATACCTCTTCGTTAATTGGAAGTATTACTTTGCATAGCTTTCCGATTGCGTTTCCTAGCGTGTTCAATTTAGTGCCTTGTGAAGTATTTTTGAGATAAACGACAGGTTTTGCTCCGATACCTGTGGGTGGACTGGTAGCGACAAAACGCTTGATGCAGCCCAGTCTGTATTAGGTAGTCTGATTTTTTTGTGATAAAATGGTGTCTTGTGAACTGGAGTAGAATAGTATGCTGTAGCACCTATTCCAGTAGAGTTTAGTGTCTTCATTATCTTGTTTCTGTTTTTGGTTGCAATGGTGTATAGATACCAGTTTACGTATTCACCTTTTCTTTCCTGTGGTATTTGTATGTCAAGATCAGAAATTAGTTCAGATAAAATTTTAGCGTTCTTTTTTCGTATGCCAAGAAATTTTCCTAGTTTTTTCATCTGTACTTTTGCGATTGCAGCATTGATCTCAGGCATTCTAAGATTCATTCCAATTATGCGTGTGTCATATCCATGTACCATGCCATGGTTTCGTATCATTTGCAGTTTTTTGTATAGCTTTTCATTGTCAGTTACTATAAAGCCCCCTTCTCCTGCTGTTACAACTTTTGCAGGATAAAGGCTGTAACATCCAAGATCAGAAAATGTTCCAGTATGTTTATTTTTTAGAGTAGAGCCAAGCGATTGTGCTGCGTCTTCAATAATTTTTAGGTTGTATCTATTTGCTATTTCGATTATTTGATCAATGAATGCAACATTGCCATACAGATGAACAGGGATTATAGCCTTTGATTTTTTTGTGATCTTTTTTCTCAGATCATCAGGATCAATAGTATAGTTTTCCTTTAGTATGTCAACAAAGACTGGCTTTGCACCAACTGATACAACAGAGTTTGCAGTGGCAACAAATGTAAATGAAGGCAAAAGAACTTCATCTCCTTTTTTAATATCTAGTGCGTATAGTGCTGCCTGTAGTGCTGCAGTTCCTGAATTAACAGCGATGGCAAACTTTGATTTTACAAAAGATACAGCGGATTTTTCAAATTCCTGCACGTTTTTTCCGCCTTGGCTTGCAGATGAAGTAAGCTGTCCTTTCTGTAATACTGCATAAACTGCCTTGATTTCTTCTCTTCCAAGCGTTGGAATGTTTATTGGGATTTGCAATAGGTCTGGTGCTTTTGCTTGCTCTAATAAATTTCGTCTCAATCTACCGTCAATTTTTATATCGCAAAAATTGGTACTCGTATTAAATGCAAGTACATAATCTGCAAGAGACCGATACAGCCTACAAGGTTTTTCTTTACATATTCTACGGGTGTGCCTTCATAATGGCATCAATTACTGCATATGGAATCTATGCAATGCTTACAGAGTGGGATAAAACTGGAACCTATGTTATGGGTGAGGCTCTAGTCAAGACCGAGTTTCCATACAAACATTTTGCAAAACTATCAACGTGGTTGTTTTTTTCGACCATAATAGGATGGTACTGTGTAACAAGGATAGGTTGGAAAAAGACAACAAACCTGAGATCATGGAAGATGGCACTTGTTCAGTTAATGGTGCTAGGTTTTGCAATCATCTGTCTTTATGAGACTATGTATAATTTTACTGTGCTTAATGCACAGATAACAGCAGGCATTGTAGATGGCAAGGTTCCTGACATAGACTCGTTAACAATTGCATATCCGGATCCCAGCAGACCATGGAATCTGATTTTTGCAACAAAGATATTTCTTGCTGCATTCATTATTAGCTCACACGCATTTTATCTTAGTACAAGACCAAGAAAAAGTCCAGATGCGTAACTTTATAGGGTTTTAGCCCAAAGCTTGTTTTAGCTTGGATGTTGAAGAAAAAGTCAGTCTAATTGAAAGACCTCCAACAGAAGAAGTTGTGACTCGTGATGAGCTAGTTGATCTATTCAAAACAAATTCAAAACCAAAACACTACATTGGGTTAGAAATTTCTGGATTTTTACATCTTGGCAGCCTGATCAGTACTGGCTTTAAGATAAATGACTTTCTCAAGGCAGGTGTAAGATGTACTGTTTTTCTTGCCGACTGGCACACTTTGATAAACGACAAGCTTGGTGGAGACTGGGAGACAATTTCCAAGGTATCAAAGTATTATGCAGATACGTTTAAGCTAGTGTGTCCTGGTGTTGAGATTGTTCTTGGTTCAGATCTTTATTCTTCAAAAAAAGAATATTGGTTGGAGCTAGTCAGGCTGACAAAGCACATGTCGCTTGCACGAACTATGCGAACGCTGACAATTATGGGAAGATCAGAAAATGAGGAAAAGATTGATCTTGCAAAGCTTCTCTATCCACCTATGCAGGCAGCAGATATTCATTTTTTGGATATTGATATTGCCCATGCAGGAATGGATCAGCGAAAGATACACATGCTTGCACGAGAGCTGTTTCCAAAAATGAAATGGAAGGTTCCTGTTGCTGTCCACCACAGACTCTTGCCTGGCCTATCAGAACCGACGAAGACAGATTCGGAAGCAGGTAAGATGAGTAAGTCAACTCCATCGTCTGGCATTTTTGTACATGACTCTGATGATGAGATAAGGACAAAGCTCAAAAAAGCATGGTGTGAGGAAGGCAACACAAAGAATAATCCTCTGTTAGAGATTGCAAAACATGTCATCTATCATGAGTTTGATGAGATGAGTATAGAGCGCCCCGCAAAGTTTGGTGGAAATGTAACATATTCTGGTTATTCTCAGCTAGAGTCAGATTTTGCGCAGAAAAAGCTTCATCCAACAGATCTAAAACAGGCAGTTACAAATTACTTGATAAAGATAATACATCCGATTAGAGAAAAACTAGCGTTAAGCCAAGAGCTGGTTGAAATTATTAAAAAAAGCGCCTAGTTTACTTTTAGTTCCGGACTTTCTTCTTCCTGGAGATTATACTTTGACTGGTATCCACGTGGATTTATCATTAAATTTTTGTAATTGTATGTTGACGAGTTTCCAACAATTACTGTACTAATCATGCCAAGCTTGTCAGAGTGTGCTTCAAGGTTTTCAAGATCGGTTAGGACAACAGTTTGTGATTCCCTGTATGCGCCCTTTACTATTGCAACAGGTGTTGTAGGCTTTCTGTATTTTAGCAGGATTTTTCTTGTGTCCTGCAGCTGATGGATTCGTTTCTTGCTTGATGGATTGTAAATTACTATGACATAGTCGCCTTGTGCAGCAGCCTCTACTCGCTTTACTATAACATCCCATGGAACCAAGAGATCACTCATGCTGACAACAGCAAAATCTGTCATTAGAGGCGAACCTACTATGGATGAGCAAGAGTTTAGTGCAGAGACTCCCGGGATTATTTCTACTGGCAGTCCGTTTTTTGGGTCCCACCCAGACTCTGCAAGGATTTCATAGATCAGTCCTGCCATGCCATAAATTCCTGGATCACCGCTTGAAACAAGTGAGACTATTCTTCCCTGCTTTGCAAGCTCGATGCACTGGTGTGCCCGCTCCACTTCTTGGGTCATGGCATATCTGTAAACATCTTTTCCTTGTATTAGGTCCTCAACAAGACCGACATATGTCTCGTATCCTACTATAGTATCGCTTTCCTCAATTGCCTTTTTTGCACCAAATGTCATATGATCATGATGACCCGGTCCTACACCTACGATGTATAATTTTCCTGTCAATGTATGAGAAGAGTGTTTTTGAGTTAATTTATCCCTTTTTCGAAAATTTCTGCCAGGTTGTTGTAAGGCTAGTTTATTTTTGCAAGCTCAAATTCATCATGCAAGGCTTGTACCACATTTTTGCAGTCAGAGTCTTTTACAACAAATGCTAAATTAAGCTCTGATGATCCCTGTGCTATCATTACTACGTTGACGCCTTTTTTTGCTACAGAACCAAAGACTCGAGATGCTACTCCAATAGTTCCTCGCATGCCTGATCCAATTAATGCAATTATAGCTACATCTGTTGTGATCTCTAGTTTCTTGATTATTTTGCCAAGAAGCTCCATCTCTAGTGCATTGACAGCCTTGTCAAGATCGCTTTGTTTTACAATTATTGATATGCTAGATTCAGAAGGGTTTTGTGAGATCATCATTACGTTTACTCCACTTTTTGCCAGCGTAGCAAATATTTTTGCAGCAGTTCCTGGTGCCCCTACCATACTGCCCCCTCGTACATCGATAAGGCCATTATGACGAATCGTACTTACGCATTTTACAGTTTTTTTGGTAGCCTCACCTGGTGAGGCAGTTACCATCGTTCCAAGATTTTTTGTATTGAATGTATTTCTAATTCTCATTGGAATTTTTTTTGATAAAAGTGGTTCAAAGGTACGTGGGTGTATCTGTTTTGCCCCAAAGAGTGCCATCTCAATTGCCTCTGCATATGAAACCTCTTTAAGCACCTTTGCGTTTTTGACAGTCTTTGGGTCTGCTGTCATAAGGCCATCAACGTCAGTCATCAGCCATATCTCGTCAGCCTTTATGCAAGATGCAATTATTGTTGCAGTATAGTCTGAGCCTCCCCTCCCAAAGGTTGTGATGTTTCCATATTGATCAGCTCCTGCAAATCCGCCTATCACAGGTACTATTTTTTTAGAAAGAAGTGAATCAACATTTTTTATGACACGTAGTCGTGTTGTGTCCATTAGTGGTCTTGACTCGCCAAAATTAGAGTCTGTTACAATGCCAGCCTCTTTTCCTGTAAGAGGAACTGACTTGCGCCCAAGATCAAGTAGAGCATGAGCTATTATCTTGATAGAAAGTCGCTCGCCAAACGATACTATGTAGTCTAGTGAGCGTGATGATACCTCCCCAAGCAAGATTACACCGTGTAATAGATCTTCAAGCTCAGCTAGATCAGAGCTTAGTGCGTCAAGAAGTTTTTTTCTGTTTTGTGGTTTTGTTATGGTCTCTTTTGCAAGTTGCTTGTGTCTTGAAATTATTTTTGCAGTAAGTCGATTTGCAGATTCCTTGTTTCCTCTTTGTATGAATCTTGATGTCTGGATGAGATCATCTGTTATGCCATCAATTGCAGAACATACCACAACTACCTGATTTTGTTTTGATAAAGAGTGGATATAGCTTGCAACCTTTCGTATGTTTTTTGCAGTAGAGATTGATGTTCCACCAAATTTTAATACAATCTTCAACTTAACTTATCTCCAATTATTTTGAACATAAATGCATTAACTTTCTACGCGTGGAGCCAAATAGAAGTGGATTCTGCCTATGTTTGCAACCTTGAATTCTATTCGAAGTGGTTTTGCACTAGAATACTCACATGTTATTGACCCAACTGATGTGCCAACTGCCTTTACAACTGGATTAAGATATTCAAGGCTGTATGTTCCTGTGCTTTCTTCTTTAACTGACAGCTCTGTTAGCTGCTCTGAGCCTTTTTCCAGCTCTATTACTACTTCGCCTGAGTCTCCCTTGCCTGAAAACTCTGCTGTTGTTGGCGTTGCACGTATTGTCAGATAGTCTGATACTACCTGCACGTCTCCTAAGACTTTGTCAAACTCGGTGTTTGTCAGGCTAATTTTTGCATTGTAGGGGATTTTTGGGAGTGGTGTGTCTGTTGCCGAGCTCTCAATTAGTCTCATCTTGTATTTTTTGTTCTTGCCAATTGTTACAAGTAGCATATTATCATCAGATATGCTGATTTCTATGCTGTCTTTTTTGTCAGCACGTTTTATCAGCTTTGAAAATTCATCTATACGTACTCCAAACTTGATATCGCTGTCACACTCGTATTTTTCAAATGCGGAGTTTGGCCATGATATGTCAATTAATGCTACATGGGATGGGTCCATGCCACGAAAAGAGATTCCCTCTGCTGTAGAAACAAAGGTTGCCTCTTCAACAAGTGTCGATATGGCAGATATTATTGCTTTAAGATCATCCGATCCGCTAGTTTTTGCTGAGAATACCAAACTTAATCACATGTGAAAAACGTTCAAGTTAAACGTTATGCGTAGTTGCGCCATGTATAGCTGCATTTAGTACAACGATAAAATTGCGTTGTCGGCTCATCAGCACTGCGTGTTTGCAGCATCCACCAGACAGCTTGGTTGTTGCCACATTTTTCACATTCTATCTGAATTGTAGGCAACGCTTCTTTTCCGTCACCATCATCAAGAACATTCAAGTCAGGCTTTGTAGTTTCTTCTACTTTTTTTACTATCTTGGATTCATTTTCACTATGACCACATTTAGGACAGCTAAGTACTGAACTAGCTTCGCTCTTCTTTAGGCGTACCTCACATGTGGGACAAAATTTCATTTATTTTACCTTAATTTTTGAATTAAATAATTTCTTTAATTCATTGACAGATTCTATTGCAGAGTCTGTTGCTTTTATGATGTCTTTTATTGGATTTTCTTTTGCAGAGTTTACTCTAATCCAGCACTCGTTGGTAAGTGGGTGCTTTAGGATGACTCCTGCAAAATCTATGTTTGTATTTTTGAGCAGTTCATGCTGAATGATGTATAACATTCCAATATCAGATTCTTTGATTGAAAGATTTACTTCCTTGGATGTTGAAGTTATTACTTGAGCATGCATAGCATTCGAAAAGGAACTTATTGTAGATATAAATCATTATGAACGATCAAGCGTGAACAAGAATTTCATTTCAAATTTAGAACTAACAAAAAGCAAAAATGATTTTGCAAAAAATGACGATGTTTCTGTTAATGTAAAGTTCTCATTAAAGGGAGCTTTGCGTGATTCTTTTACTGAAGAGAATTGGACAAAGGCATATGAGAAATATGATAATCTCTTCAAGCTAAAATATGGCATAAAACTTGTGTCTGGAGGACTACGAAAACATGAGGTTAAGGTAGTTGATACATACAGAAAAGCATCTTTGTTTTGGACAAGAAACCCAAAGCTTGTCAATCCTATGAAGGAAAAAAGAGTTTGGGTCCAGGTAGCCAAAAATTTTGAGCCTTTTATCAGACTAAGCGAAGATGAGGTCAAGCAGGAGCTATTTGATTTTGATGAAAATCTAGTGTTCAAGGCATCTGAGCTTGGTTCTGGCAACCACAAAATTGGAGCAGAGGTTTATGTTTCCTGGCAAAAACATGACTATGCAGAGCCAGACAATGTAAAAGAGCACGCAAATGAAATTGAGATAAAGATCAATTAGGGATATAAGGACCGCTTTGAAGAAAATCTGATATGGCAAAATATGACGGCTTGAGGGGGCAGGAGCTGCTCGAAGTCGAAGATCCTGACAAGGAAGGCGGTATAACATTGATCTTCAAGGACAACAGGTACATGTTTATCAAAGTAGTCAATGGAAAGCTAGAAACACAATCCATTCCAGAATAGCTAACCGCAGATATATTTTTCGTAAAGACTAATTGCGATTTCTTGTGACTCTGACTGGATAGAACCTGGTCTTTTTTTTCTTACTTGGTCTATTGCTTTTTTTGTAGAATACTTGTGATATTTTATCAGATAGCATGCAAGAATTGTTCCTGTCCGTCCTACACCGGCTGCACAGTGTACCATGACAGGCTCATCATAGTCCAGTCTTTGCTGAATAAAGTCAACTGCAGAATCAATTTTTTCCATGTCAGGGGCGCTAAGATCCTCTGTTGGAATATGCAGATAGTTGACATCTTTTATCCATGACTGCGGCAGTGCAGTTTCAGTCATTGTGACAATTGATCTGACTCCTTGGTTTTGTATCCATTTTAGCTCTTCAAGTGATGTTGGCATGCCACACCCAGCCAGTTGATTATCCAAGAGCCATGAAAAGTTTGTCGGCTTTTTTGTTAGCCTGCCGTGTACTTTTCTCCAGAGGTTTCCTGCCTTGCTCATAGTTTGCTCTTGTTCTTTTTCTCTACTTTTAGCTTTGCTATGTTGTGCTTATATTGGTAAAAGATGCTAACTAGTCCGATGAATAAGGAAGCTATTCTATATCAAAAGTTACCAAACGACAAGGTTCGTTGTACTGCCTGTGCCAGATACTGTGAGGTAGGCAAAAACCAAATCGGCTTGTGTGGGATCAGGGGCAATGTAGATGGCAGACTAGAGTTGTTTGTGTATGGAAAAGTCATTACAGGCCATGTTGATCCAATAGAAAAAAAGCCTGTGATTCATTACAGGCCAGGCTCCAGTGTTTTTTCAATAGCTACAACAGGATGCAACTGGCTATGCAAGTACTGCCAGAACTATGACATTAGCCAGCGAAGAAAGGTTGAGGGGCAAGATATGACGCCAGAAGAAGTGGTAAAGACCACACTGGAATATGGTGCGGATGGTATTGCCTATACCTATAACCAGCCTTCAATTTTTATCGAGTTTGCACGTGATTGCGGAGTTGTTGCAAGAAAAAATGGATTGTACAATATTTTTGTATCAAATGGATATGATACGCCTGAAACAGTAAACATGATGAATGAGTTTTTGGACTGCATTACTGTTGATTTTAAGGGAAGTGCCGAACCACAGTTTACACGAAGATATATTGGAGTGCCTGATCCAAAACCAATCTTTGATACATTGCTTGAGATTCGCGACAGAACAAAGATCCATGTTGAGATAACAGATCTGATTGTGCCGCAAGTTGGAGATAATTTAGATTATGCGCGCAAGTTGTGCAAGTTTATTTATGATGAGTTTGGGCCAGAAATGCCAATTCACTTTTTGAGATTCCATCCAGATTACAAGATGATGGAGTTTGAGCCAACACCTATTGAAACTCTTGAAAAACATTACGCTATTGCAAAAGAAGAGGGTCTTTCATATGCATATTTGGGAAATGTGCCAGGCCATCCACTTGAACATACCTACTGTTCTGGCTGCAATCAAATTGCTGTGAAGAGATATGGCTTTGACATAGTCGAGTGGAATTTAGATCAGAATAACAAATGCAAAGTCTGTGGCAATCAACTCCCAATCACTGGAACGCTAGATAAAAAGTACAAACAAAAGAGATTTCAGTTTGTGCTTTGAATAGCAACTGCTCTTACCGAAGATCCTGTAGTATTTTTTAGCTTTAGCGGCAGAACTATTAATTTAAAATTCTGTGCAGATATTTTCTCAAGATTTGCCAGATTCTCAACAATGAGGATATTGTTTTTTGATAGAATCTTGTGTGCGGAAAAATTTTTGTTTTTTCCCAAGTCTATGCTAGGTGAATCGATTCCAACCAAGTTTGTATTTTTTGATGCTAGATATGTGACAGCTGATGCTGACAGCCCGGGATTTTCTGTGAAATAGTTTGTCTTTTCCAGATTTTTTTGCCATCCCGTAAAAAAAATGACAGTTGATTTGTCTTGAATTTTCCCGTGTGTTTTTTCAAACTTTGTAATGTCTGATTTTTGTATTGATTGGTTTTTTTCTTTTTTAATTTTTATTAAAACAGCGTCAGATATCAGCCGTTCAAGCGGTATTTCATGAATTTTCATGCCAGTTTCAACAAAGTGGTATGGTGCATCAATGTGGGTGCCAGTGTGTGAGCTAAAAAACAAGAGCTCCAGGTTGTATCCGTCTTTTTTGAGCTTTGACCAAGTGATGAATTTTGGTTTTGGTGATCCAGGAAATGTTGGAATTGTTTGCGATATTGTAAGAGTTAGATCTACTATCATGTTATAGAATATATGATCTAATTATTCAGTTTTTGAATTTAATGAAAGGTTAAATATCATCCAATGAAATTCCGAATGTGCCAACTGCTTATGTTTTACTTAATTCTGATCTAGGTTCTGATGAGTCAATCATAGCTGAGGCCAAAAAAATCCTTGCGTCTGAAAAGAATATCCAGTTTGAGATTCAAGGGGTCTATGGTGTTTATGATATAGTGCTAAAGATAACAACAGATACAACAGATCACTTGCGTTCTATTATAACCAACAAGATTAGAAAGATAAACAAGGTCCAGTCCACGCTGACTATGATGGTTATAGAGGAGCAAGAAAGATAGTTTTCATTATAAGAAAAAATTCTAGCATCAAAATCTGATTTTAAATTAATTATTATATCAGATACAGGCTATGTCAGCGTTGACTAATTCAGAGAAAAAAAGTTCTGATGTAAAGACAATTCTTGAGCAAAACGTGTTGAATTCAGTCATGTGCTCTGATCCTTATGTAAAAACTGCTTTTTTTATCAAGCTAGTTGATTTGATGGATTTGCCAATAGTTTATCTTGATTTTGATTTGCTTTATAGTGGCTATCTTACAGCAAAGATTGTTCCAGAATGTGATAAATTACAAGTATTCCAGCCGACCAGAGACAACTGGAATGATCTGTTTAGAGATGTAATTGCAAGTATTTCTAAACAGAAATCACTTTTGATTTTTGATTCGCTAAATGGATTTTTCAGTCTGTTTTATAATAAAAAAGATGTTGGGATGTTTGTCAATTCCTGCATAATGTTGCTGTCTGCAACAGCAAAGCTAACAGATTCTAGTGTAGTTGTTGCAAGCATGGCAAAAAAAGAAGATCAGGTATGGGTACTAGAAACGATAGGCAGACAGATTATTGATGCAAAAAATATGACAAAGATGCAGCTTGAGTTGAAAAATTCAAAAATTAAGATTAGTAATTCTACAAATGTGGAATGTGTGATTCCTATTGATTTTGAGCTAAGATAAACAGATCAAAAATTAACAGTGTTATGAAATATTCTAACGCCGTTATAATTTGCATTTTTTAGGTAAGTTATATTAAGATCCGACAATAAAATTGGTTTAGAATGCCAGTAGCAATTTTACCAGACATTGGTGAACAGATGTGTATTGGTTGCGCATTATGCGTCGAGATCTGCACAACACTGGGACCAGATGTACTTAGAGTAAAGCCGGTTGAAGGCTGGAAAAGAGGTAAGGCATTTGTCTTTTATCCTGAAAGATGCATCTCCGATGGAGCATGCATTGGTGTTTGCCCAACAAAGGCAATCTTTTGGATGAGACCAATGGACTTTACCGTAGGTCAACCAGTACCACTCTACAAAAACTCCGTATTCGTTAAAGGCTGGACTGAACTAATCGATTAAGTCCGGTCAGAAACTCTTTTTCTTATTTTATCTCTATAGGTTCTAGTATCTGCGCTGTTGGCATGATCTTTTGTATTGCCTCAGCCAGATCAGCTTGAGTTATCTTGATGTCTTTTACTGATATTACCTTTCCGCCAACATATCTTTTGAGTCCAATTATCGCAGCCCTGTTGCAAACTTCAGCAATCTCAGCGCCAGTAAAACCATCTGTAAGCTCGACTAGTTTTGTAAAATCAACATCGCCTGCAAGTGGTTTTCTTTTTGTGTGTATTCTAAAGATGTGCTCACGGCTCTTTGCATCAGGCTTTGGAACCTCGATTATTCTATCAAATCTTCCAGGACGCAGTAATGCAGGATCAATAATGTCCAGTCTATTTGTTGCGCCAATTATCAATACATTATGAAGTTCTTCTAGTCCATCTATCTCTGTTAGTATTTGTGACACAACACTTTCTGTTGCATGTGAGTCGGAGCTTGTGCCACGTTTTGGAACAAGTGAGTCAAGCTCATCAAAAAATATTATGCATGGTGCAGCCTGTCTTGCCTTTCTAAATATTTCTCGCACCCCCTTTTCTGATTCACCAACCCACTTTGATAGGAGCTCAGGTCCTTTGATGCTGATAAAGTTTGATTCTGTCATTTTTGCAACAGCCTTTGCGATTAGTGTTTTTCCGGTGCCAGGCGGTCCATGTAATAGTATGCCTTTTGGTGATGCAACATCCAAATGATCAAAGGCCTCTTTGTGTTTTAGTGGCCACTCTATTGCTTGGTGTAGTTCTTCTTTGAGTGACTCTAGTCCACCAATGTCATCCCATGTAATGTTTGGAACCTGGACTAGGACCTCGCGTAGTGCAGATGGCCTTACCTCTTTTAGCGCCTCCCTAAAGTCTTCTTTTGTTATTTTGATTTTCTGCAAGATTTCTGAAGAAATTTTGTCTTGTTCCAGATCAATTTCCGGCAAGATTCTTCGCAAGGACCTCATTGCAGCCTCTTTTGCAAGAATTTCAAGGTCAGCTCCTACAAATCCATGTGTTATCTTTGAGATTTGCCCTAGGTCAACTTTGTCATCAATTGGCATTCCACGGGTATGGATGTTGAGAATTTCGTATCTTCCCTCCTCGTCAGGAATTCCTATCTCAATTTCGCGATCAAATCTACCAGGTCGGCGTAGTGCAGGATCGATAGAGTCTGGTCTGTTTGTTGCAGCAATTACTACAATCTTTCCACGACTTTTCATTCCATCCATGAGTGAAAGAAGTTGCGACACTACTCGTTTTTCAACTTCGCCAGTTACTTCGTCACGTTTTGGCGCAATTGAGTCGATTTCATCAATGAATATGATGCTTGGAGTGTTTTCTTCTGCCTGCTTGAATATCTCACGTAGTCTTTCTTCGCTTTCACCATAATACTTGCTTATTATTTCAGGTCCACTAATTGTGGTAAAGTGTGCGTTTGTTTCACCTGCAACTGCTTTTGCCAGTAGTGTTTTGCCAGTTCCAGGTGAACCATACAGTAAAACACCTTTTGGTGCTTCAATGCCAATTTTTTCAAATAGCTCAGGATGTCTCATTGGTAGCTCGATCATTTCACGAACCTTTTGTATCTCTTTTTTAAGACCACCTAGATCATCATAAGTAACTCGAGGAATCGAGGTTTCTACTGCTTTTGTCATAGAACCAAGCTTGAATTTAGTATCTGTTGTTACGATAACTGCTTTTGATGGTTTTGTACCGGTAATGACTAGCTGTATCTTGCCACCAAGTGTGTTTACATTAATTGTATCGCCTGTTGTAAAGACATGTCCTTCATAATTTGCAAGCATATATTCACCAAGGCCTTCTATTGCAAGTTTTTCTGTCGGAGAAATGGTTATTTCATCGGCCTCGCTTGCATCAACTTTTTTTATTGTAACTTTTTCACCTATACCGGCACCAATGTTGTGTCGTGTTGAACCATCTATTCTAATAATTCCTGTCCCATAGTCTTCTGTAGAGCCAGGCCATAGCTTTACATGGCTTTTTCTGTTGGCTATGATCTCTAAGATATCACCGCTTTGTAGGTTATTTTCTTCTACTATCTTTGGATCTATAATGGCAATTGCTTTTCCAACATGTCGTTGCGAGATTTCATCTATCTTTAGTGTAATTTCCTTCATCTAATCACCATAAAAAAAGAAGGTTTATTCAACCTCCACAGTTTTTCCTTTTGGTTTTGGTTCCTCTTTTAGCTTGAAAACAAGCTCTAGTATTCCGTTTGTATAGTTGGCTTTAGCTGTGTTCTCATCAAATTTGGGCTTTATTGGCACCTTTACATGGTATTTTTTCTCACCATGCTCGGCATCAATCTGTACTGTCTTGTCTTGTACCACAACTTTGATGTCATTTTTTTCAACGCCTGGCATCTCGGCTACTAGCTTGACTAGTTGTTCCTTTTCATCAACAAGTGTGTCAACTAGTGGTTCTCTTGTTTGTGATGTTGGAAGCCCAGGCTTGATGTTGCCATATTCTTTTACTATTGGCTTTCCATCTGGTCCTACAGTCATGGTATAACCATAATAAAACGGCCCAAATGTCTGGAGGTTGTCTATATTTTTGTCTTCAAAGATCTCGTCTATATCCATAAAGGATCTTGACATTTTTTTGAAGATTCTGTCGAATTCGTCATCGAAGAACATTGTCATAATCACTTACTATATGTAATGAATATTACATTATATAAATATTATCGCTATTATTAATAAATATTACATAATGTTATTATAAGTGACTATATATAATAATTTCATGCGCCTGGCAACCCAGTCTGTACCTGATGTAGTACGAGAGATCATCACAAGAAATCGCTCAATCTCTGACTGCATGAAGATGGATGTGATAAACTATACAGCCCTTGCAGTCAAGATACAGCCAGAAGTAGAAAGGCATCTTGGGAATCCGGTAAACCTAAACACCATAGTTGTTGCGATAAAAAGATACGCCGATTCTTTTGAGACAAAAGAGGATGTAAAAGAACAGTCTGTCCTAAAAAATGCAAGACTATCATTAACTGATGGAGTTTTAGATGTAAAATTTTCTTTAGATGAGTTTGGTGAGCAAGAGGCAATTAACTTGATGAATAAGTTTTCAGAGTTAAAATCTGATTATGAGTTTTTTAGATTGGCAGATTCCTTTAGATTGCTAACTGAAGATCTAGTTGATGTAAGACAGTTAATTGAATCGTTTCCAGGAGGTAAAAATTTCTCTAGTACTGGTTTGGCAAAAATAAAGATACGAATGCCACAGGATCAAAACCGATCCGATGCAGTATCTTATGTTGCCGAGATTTTACATACTAATGGCATTGAGTTAATTAATGCGTACTTTAGTCAAGATGACATAGTTGTCGTACTAAATGAAAAGGATGCATCAAGAGCATATGAATTGTTAAGAGCAGAAATATCAAGATAAAAATTGCCAAATGGAAATGATTTTTGTTTACTAGCTCCATGATCTAACAACTAAGTTATATTCATTGACTAGTTAGGGCCACATATGGTAAAAACCAAAAAGCGGATTGTTGTTTTGGGGGGTGGCTTTGCTGGTCTAGAATGCACTAGAAAACTAGAATCTTATTTTCTAAGAGACCTTGATGTAGAGATTATTCTAGTTAATGAAGATAATTTTCTTCTCTTTACTCCCATGCTACCACAGGTTGCATCAGGAATGATTGAAACAAGACATATCATAATGCCGATTCGAGCTATGATAGAAAAAACAATTTTTTATGAAGATAGAGTAAAAAACATAGATCCATTTGGCAAGATTGTAACATTAAGTGGTACAGCTGAAAAAAGAGGAATTTCATTACATTATGATTATCTTGTTATAGCTTTGGGTAGTCAGACAAATTTTTTTGGTATGGCAAGTATCGAGCAACATGCCTACACTATGAAGACCCTCAATGATGCTATGATCTTAAGAAACAGAATAATCGATATGCTAGAGCAGGCAGAAAATCAAACAAACCCGATTCTGAAAAAAAGTCTTTTAACATTTATTGTGGTAGGAGCTGGCTTTGCAGGAATTGAGACTGCAGGTGAGCTGATTGATTTTGTTTTAGATGCGCGAAAATATTATCCGCATATAAGTAAACAAGATATTCATGTAATAATACTAGAAGCTCTTCCAAGTATTTTGCCTGGTTTTAGTGAGAAACTTGTAAAGTTTGCACATCAAAAATTAATTCAACGAGGAATAGATATCAGAATTAATACTGCAGTTACTAGTTTCGATGGTACAGAAGTTCTCATAAAATCACTACAAGATAATGAAAACAAAAACATAGAAGCAATCCAAACAAAGACAGTCATCTGGACTGCCGGTGTTACACCTGTTGATACAATAAAAAATTCGATTTTCAAAACTGAGAAAGGAAAAATTGCTGTTAACGAATTTTTAGAAATTCCAGATTTTCCAAATGTTTTTGCAATTGGAGATTGTTGTCAGACAATAGACCCAATTACAAAAAATCCATATGCTCCAACAGCTCAGCTAGCTGAGGCGCATGCAAAGATTGCTGCACATAATCTATATGCGTTGATTAGAAATAAACAAAAAAAGAGTTTTGAGTATAGAACAAAAGGACAGATGGCAATAATTGGAAAACGTTCTGGGATTGCATCTGTTTTTGGGATTAATGTCCATGGTTTTCTGGCATGGTGGCTCTGGAGAAGTGTTTATCTGTCAAAAATATCAAGACTAGAAAAAAGAGTGCGAGTCTTACTTGATTGGACGATTGACTTATTTTTTGACAGAGACATTTCACGATTAAGATATCTCAAACGTGAGAGTTCAAAAGAATACAAGGAACTTGATGAGGTTGATGACGTTTGGTAAATTATTTCTTAAATCTATAGAACAATACCAATGGTGCTACAAAATACATTCCAATATTCAATAGAATAATGCCAATACCGAATCCTAGTATCTCTGCTTCTGAATCAATCTCAACATATTGCAGTAGTGATATTGTGGATAGTAATGGGGTTATGGCAATCTTTACCGTTTCCTTGAATATCGGATTTTGTCGCTCAAGGTCAGCTATTGTAGGAGAAAATGAATAGTAGATAGAGTTGAAGGATGTCATAAATACAGTTCCAGAGTTTGTTTGAAATACTATATTGTCACGAATCTCTCTTAGTAGTTGAATTTGAGGCGCAAGCTCTGTCCCAAAAGCTGCTGTGGCAATAAGACATCCACCTCCATTATCTTCTGATTTTGGTGTTGTTTGTAAGCTAGTCTCATTTTGTAGTATGGTAAATGAGTTTACTGATTCTTCAAAAAGAGGAAGAATAGAATCAAAATTTTCTTCACTGTTTGCATATCCTATGGTATAGAATTTGTCAGGTCCTGAGACGATAACTGATCTTAATTTCATCTTTACAATGTTGCTTGCGTCATTTGCAAATGCTTGTATGACATTGATTTCATACGCATTTTTTTCATTAACCAGCGTTTTATCTTCACTTAAGATCACAAGTTCGCCTAATTCTATTGATTTTTGAAGCGAGTTCTTTACTTCGGTGATATAGTCATCAAGGGATTTGCCATTTTTTTCATTTACAGATATGTAAATTGCAGGAGGAATACCATTTACTTTTGGACCAACTGCTGCTACATCAGGGATTGTAGGCTGTGTCTTTTGAGGTTGTTGTAGTATCCAACCTTCTGGTGCTGTAAATGAAAATCCCAGTTTTTTATTCAGATATTGAGCGCCAGAAATTTCGCCAGTGGGTTTTTCCATTCTTTCTGGATTACCTAGTTCAAGCAGATCTGGTATCTGTGATCTACTAACAACTTCACTTTTGAGTATCTCGCCTTCTCCCCACTGAAATGCTATTCCATTTGGCGCAGTTTCAAGTGATATTATTTTATCAAGTGTTTCATAGCTTTCCTGAGTAACAAGACGACCAAACGCTGTGTATTTTCCATCAAGATGTGGTGAGTCTTTATGTACGATGAAAAATTGTGAACTTGCACTGTTTGGGTCGTCTGGTTCGCGTGCCATTGAGACAATACCTCGTTTGTGTTTTATGTCATTAAATTCGGCTAGAATTGTATATCCTGCTGTACCTGTTCCCCACTGTAAGGTATGTTCATAGGCGCCAGGTTTTGTTAAGGGGTCACCACCCTGTATCATAAAATCTTTGATGATTCTATGAAAGATTGTTCTATCATAGAATTTGCTTTCTGCCAGTTTTAAAAAATTTTCAACTGTTTTTGGAGCATCTTCTGAGAACAGTTCAATTACTAGCTTGCCAGAAGGGGTATGAAAGATGACTAGTTTATCTTCCTCCGAAAATGTTTGGAGTGGAATGAACAGTAGTGAGAAGATAATAATTAGTTTTAAGTACATTTGCAAGTTTCGATTCATACCTCAAATAAAAGTTATGTAAACATTGGTTTTTAACGAGTGTGCATGATTTGTCATCATGGATACTAATGAGCGGATACAAGCTCACCTCCTGTCAGTGTGGCGACAGACAAAGAAATTTTTCTCAATTAGTGGTAGTGAAGGAATGTTGTTTTTAACTGACAGGCATTTGATTTTTGTAACAAAGACAGAAGCAAAAATGAAATGGTGGCAAGCTGCAGTACAAAGACAAGCTGTAACATTGCTCAAGTCAAAAAACGTAATGATTTGTCATGATGGGTATAACGAAGAAGGTTTGCGATTAGATTTACAAAATAAAAAAAACTTGGAGGTAGATTTTGATAATATATTGAGTATAGATAGCGAAGAAAAGTCATGGGGCAGTGTGTTAAATGTTGAGCTAAGCGAAGACGGTAAACCAAAAAAATATCAATTTTCTGTTGTTTTAGATTGGGTAAAATATCCAGTAAAAGATCCTACCAAATACATGAGAGTAGATTGGTCACCTTTTATTCAATATATTAAAGAAAGACAAAAGATCACGAAGTAAAATGGGAATAGTTTATGCAATTGGTGTAGGTCCAGGTTCACAAGACTATGTTACTGATATTGTTAGAAAGATAATTCGAAATTCTGATGTTATAGCTGGCTACAAATATACTTTAAAAACAATTCAAGATCTTCTTTCAAACAAAGAAGTTTATGAGATAACAATGAACTCGCAAGAAGAGATTTATCAGAAAATTAAGACCAAACTTGGAAACAAAACACTTGTGGTGCCATTTACTGGTGATGTGAATTTTTCAGAATCTGAAGTTGTTGATAGATTATTCGAAATTTTCGGTAATGTAGAGATCATTCCTGGGATAAGCTCCATTCAAGTAGCAGCTGCTAAGGCACAAGTTCCTCTTGATAAGGCCAAGGTGATTACAATGCATATAACAACCTCAATAGAGGGAAAAAAACTTGAGCTGCAAAAGGCACTTTTAGATGGTTTTAGTGTAGTTTTGGTGCCAAGACCTTGGCCAAAAAATCAAGAAAAAAATTTCATGCCATCAGAAATTGCAGTTTATCTAAAGAAGAATGGTTTTAATACATCAAAGATGAGAGTGCATATTTTTGAATCATTAACAAATTCAGATGAGTCATCGTTTATTGGCACAGTAAATGAGTTAGAAAGAAAAACGTTTTCTGATCTATCTGTTATGGTTTTTAATCAAACTAGATTAGAATCGTATGCTAGTTTTTCCTAGCATCGTCTGGATCAGGATTTCCTATAGTAACTGAACTAGACTGAGGAAATGCGTAGATAACTAGATCCATCCATGGATAGTCGAGGTCAACTAGTCTGTAGAACCCCATTTCGTTTATTGTTATACTCCACTGGCCTCCCGGTGATATAGTGCCACTCTTTACCCTTCCATCAATTACAAAAATACAATCGCTTTGAACATAGCTATATCCTGAATCTCTGGTTTTTGATGTATCGCCCTCGCATGCAAATTGCTTACCGCTAGCTGAAGCCTCTGTAAATCTACTATTCTGTCCTAACCCAGATCCACTTGTAACACTGTGTGAAACAATATCATCATTTACAAATGTAATAGTAGTTCCAGGAGCGATAGAGATTCTTGAAGTCGAATAATAACTAAAAGTGGTGTATGCTTGTCCTAGTTTTTCTTTATATGTTACACCACTTGGATCTGATGAGCCTTTTAGTATGTGTACTATAACATTACTAGGTTTAGATGGTGTTGTTGTCTTTGTAACTTTTTCAAATGTTGAGATTTTAGTTGTATAAATTACTTTAGAAGAAGTGCCATCTTGTGTCAAGCTTCCTGTAAAACCATAAACAGAGCCTTGAGTAGACTTTTCGATTAATCTACCAAAAAATTGTAGTGAGACTTCATTACCTGATATGTCTTCAGCTGTTCCCTGCAACCTGATAAAGCGGCCATCTCTGAGAATGGTTCCACTAAGATCAGTTGCAATAAAATCTTCATTATCTAATGAGACTATGCCGTCATCAACAACAAAATTTGCATCTCTTGCTGTTTTTGAAGTTGTAGAAAGAAACAGATCTAGTTGAGATGTTTGAAGTGAGTTAGTTGTAACGGCAAAACCTGCACCTTCTAGTGAGTATGCACTGCTTGAAACAATTTGTGCATGTGCTTGTTGTGTCAATAAACTAATTGTTACTCCTATAGTCATGATTATCAAAATTTTAGTCTGCTGCATTAGTTTAGTTTGAAATTATTTAGTTTATAATTTGCTACTAAATTATTTTAGATGTGTTATGTATTATATATAGACACGCCTAGATCTTTGGTACTTGGAGTTCGCCTTTTTCAAATAATTCAATCATATATGCCTCAATTAGTCCGCCAGCAAACAATAGTGCTACAACTATGCCAATTTCAATACTAGTAGCTCTACCATCTAATTTTATTGGAATTTTTTTAATGAGTTTTTGTGCTAAAAGTAAGCTTCGTGACATTGCTATTGAATACGCTGCTAGCTCCATTAATCCAAATGGGGTTAAATAAAGAATCGATAGTGATGGAATTTGGTTTAGTAGTGGATTAATTGTTTTAAACGCAGAAAAAGCAATCCCTGTTTGCCATGATGCAAAAAATCCCCAAGCTATTCCAAATCCAGGAATAAACATAGGTAGTGCTATTGTTAGATTGTGTAAGAATATTCCAACAGCATCAATGTTTTCAACCAGAGCCTCAAATT
>VHBM01000010.1 GCA_016871975.1 Nitrososphaerota archaeon
GTGAAACCATAGTCACTTGGACTGCAACCGATTCTTCTGGTAACTTGGCAACTGTCACACAAACCATTACAGTTGTAGATACAACTGCACCAACAATAGAATCATTACCACTTATTACAGTAGAAGCAACATCGCTTGATGCAAATACAGTATCACTTGTTACTCCAAAAGCACAAGATTCTGTAAGTAATGTAATAATCACAAACAACGCTCCAGAAGTATTTCCATATGGAGATACTATAGTAACTTGGCAAGCTACTGACGAAGCAGGAAATTTTGTTACCACTACACAAAATGTGTCAGTTGTTGATACAACTGCTCCAACCTTGAGTGCCCCAGCTGACATTATAGTAGACGCAGTTTCTATTGCAACAGCAATATCAATAGGTGATGCCAGCGCAACAGACGTTACTGATTCTTCACCTACGATAACAAACGATGCGCCATTTGCATTTGTTTTAGGTGAAAACATTGTAACTTGGACCTCGACTGATAAGCTAGGAAATTCAATAAGTATGACACAAAAAGTTACTGTTCAGGCATGCGGAAAATCACACTCTTACTATAATATGATTTTAGGAACTGAAGAAGATGATATGATTACAGGAACACATCTGCCAGATCTAATGTTTGCACTAGGCGGAGATGATATTGTTTTTGGTGAGAAAGGAAATGACTGCATACTTGGCGGTGAAGGCGATGACATTATTTACGGAAATGAGGGAAACGATAACATCTCAGGTGGAGAAGGTACCGATGTCATAAAAGGCCTTTCAGGCGATGATGTACTCGATGGTGGCTTGGGCATTGATGTAATTGATGGCGGCGATGATACCGATTCCTGCAATGTCAACGATCAATCAAAAGAAGATTTGATCGTAAAATGTGAATCCTAGTTTTTTAAAACCTATTAATTTTAACACATAACCGATCCAACTTTCTATATAGTTGCAATATAGACTATGTACTACAGAGATTTAATTCCATAAATTGAGTGCATGATTATGGGACAATGGCTTTCATGGGTAAAATCAAACGAAAAAGAGATCCTTTCAATTTTAGATGAGCTTGCAAAGAAAGCCGTAGAAACATCCCATGAATTAATTGAACTCTTTTCAAATATAGAAAAAGCAGAAGAATACCACATTAAAATCAAAAAACTAGAAAGAGACGCAGATGGGCTCACTCGTTCCGTTTTTGCCGAGCTAAACAAGACATTCATTACTCCACTGGATAGAGAAGATATTCAGAGAATAGCATCAAAAACCGATGATGTAATTGACTTTGTTGAAGGAATCTCAGGTAGATTCATTAGTTATCATATTTCGTCTACTCCGCCATTTGTTGTAGATATTGCAAAGGAGCTTAACAAGGCAACAAAAGAACTTCACTACATGATTTCAAGATTACATAACGTAAAAGGTGATAAAGAAATTATCAATCATTGTAGAAATACAAGCGACATTGAGCACAATATAGATGATCTTTACAGAAAGGCAGTAGGTAAATTATTTGAAACAAACGACGCTGTCTATATCATCAAGATGAAAGACATCTATGAAGCATTGGAAGGAGCTTCTGATAGATGTGTTGATGTTGCAGATGTTGTAGAAGACATTGTCTTAAAGTACAGCTAGATTTTTTATGTTAGAATTAGCGGTAGGAGCAATAATAGCAGCACTGATTTTTGATTTTGTAAACGGTTGGAATGATGCTGCAAATTCTGTTGCAACAGTAATAGGAACAAGAGTTCTAAGACCAATTCATGCTGTTTTACTATCAGCCGCTGCCAACTTTGCAGGACCTTTTATTTTTGGTGTTGCAGTTGCAACAACAATAGCAAAGGGCATCCTAGCCCCAGAAGATGTCACAATTTACATGATAATAGCAGGTCTTGCAGGTGCAATAAGTTGGGCTTCTTTGTGCACTTATCTTGGACTTCCAATATCTGTTAGTCATTCTTTGATTGGTGGTTTGATAGGAACAGGGCTTGCGTCACTTGGTCCTGAAAAATTACTTTATGATGGTTTGATAAAAATTGGGATTGGCATTGTCTCGTCTCCAATAGGAGGCTTGGTAATTGGACTTTTGTTTGCAGGAGCAATCATTACCTTTTTTGCAAGATACCATCCTGTTAGAGTCAACAAAACTTTTGGAAGATTACAGCTTTTTTCATCAGCTTGGTTTGCCTTAACTCATGGAGCAAATGATGGACAGAAAACCATGGGAATTATAGTTCTTATTTTAATGTCAGAAGGTTTGATAACAGAATTTCATGTTCCAGTATGGGTTATTCTAATTGCAGCGTCAGCTATTGCACTTGGAACATTCATTGGCGGTTTTAAGGTGATAAAGACACTTGGAATCAGAGTAACGCGATTAAAACCATATCAAGGCTTTGCAGCTGAAACAGGAGGTGGAATTCTCCTTGCTATTTTTGCTACTTTGGGAATTCCCGCAAGCACAACACATGCAATAACAGGTTCTATAATGGGTGCTGGAGCTGTGCGAAGAAAGTTTGCAGTAAGATGGAAGGTTGGAAGACAAATTGTTATTGCGTGGTTGATAACCATTCCAGGTAGTGCAGGAATTGCATATCTGAGCACAATAATAATTGAATTATTTGTATAGTTGAAACTAACCTAACTATCATTGAATAACACACAAATATTTCTTGCAGAAATAATTGGAACGTTTGGTCTTGTATTAGCTGCAACTGGATCAATAGTTTATGACACAAAAATGGAAAACACATTAGGAGCTGTATTTATTGCGGCTATTCACTTTGTTGGTCTTGCAATTGTTGTATACTTGTTTGGAAAATACTCAATGGCTCACTTTAATCCAGCAGTAACAATTGGATATTTTCTAGCTGGATATCTCAAAAGAAAACAAATCATAATTTACTTCGTAGCGCAAATTATTGGCGCATTTTTAGGAAGTATATTCGTAAAATATGTAATAGGTGATTATGCAAACTTAGGACTTAATTTTCCAAATTATGCATATAATGCCACATTTTTTTATGGAGTTGAAATAACAGCAACAATTTTTCTAATGGCTGTAATTTTAACAGTTGTTCATATTAAGAGACTAAATCGATTAGCTGGCGTTGCTATAGGTGGAATTGTGGCGCTAGATGTATTTTTCTTGGGGCCAATTTCTGGGGCTTCTATGAATCCATTCCGATCACTAGCACCTGCAATTCTTTCTAACATGCCAAACGACTTGTGGCTGTATTTGACTGCGCCTTTTATTGGTGCGGCAATTATAGGTCTAGTTTACAAAAAGATTGTTAGATGATTTGACAGGAAATTACGAATAATAATAACCAAAGATCACTTTTAGCGTTGAAAAAATCAAAGCAACTATTCCACACTGCAAAAAAAATTATTCCATCCGGAGTGAACAGTCCAGTTAGATATTTTGAGCCATATCCATTCTTTGTAAAAAAATCACAAAAAAGCTGGATTTGGGATGAGGATGGCAACAAATACATTGATTTTTGCAATGGATATGGTGCTTTACTTCTTGGACACAGAAGAAAAGAGATCATCGAAGCTGTTTCAAGGCAGCTGAAAATAGGAACACTGTATTGTGCACCAACAGAACTTGAAGTAGAACTTGCCAAATTAATACAGAAAAATTTTCCATCCATGAAAAAAGTTCGTCTAGTAAACACAGGATCAGAGGCAACAATGACAGCTATACGACTTGCAAGAGGATTTACAAAAAAGAAAAAAATTGTCAAGTTTGAAGGATGTTACCATGGAGCACATGACTCAGTTTTAGTAAAAGCTGGCTCTGGCGCTGCACACGCTGGAATATCTACATCTGAAGGAGGACTAGATGCAGTGGCAAAAAACACTCTAGTTGTGCAATATAACAACTCAGCTGAGCTAGAAAATGTAATTAGAAAAAACAAAGACATTGCAGCAGTAATAGTTGAGCCAGTACTTGCAAACATGGGATTGATACTGCCAAAAACAAATTTTCTCTCAGAAATCAGGAAAATAACTCAACAACATGACATTCCTTTAATCTTTGATGAGACTGTAACAGGATTTCGTGTTTCAGAAGGTGGAGCGCAAATGTACTACAAAATCAAGCCTGACATTACTACGCTTGGAAAGGCTTTGGGAAATGGATTTGCCATTGCAGCAGTTGGTGGAAGAGAAGACATTATGGATAAACTTTCACCACAAGGCAAGGTGTACCAAGCAAGTACATTTGCTGGAAACCCAATCTCAGTTTGTGCCGCAATAAGTTCTATCGAAACCATCAACAAGCTAAAAAATAGCCTTTATTCAAAGCTAGAAAAAAACTGTAGATTACTAGTAGGAATAATTGATGAAATTGCAACAGATCTGAAAATCCAACATCAAATCAACTTTCTTGGCTCTATGTTTCAGATATTTTTTACAAATACGCCTGTGATTGACTATAAAACATCAAAGAAAGCAGATTCAAAAAAACTCAAAAAAATGTTTTCCATACTTTTACAACATGGAGTGTTTATTGCCCCATCACAATTTGAAACCATATTTTTATCAGATGCACACACAAATCAAGATCTAGAAAAGACTATTGATGCATATCGTTACGCACTAAAGAGTGTGAAAAAATGAAATATCTTGTAGGAACACGTGGAAGCCAGCTTTCTCTTGCACAAACAAGATGGGTAATATCTGAGCTGCAAAAGAAAAGTCCTGACTTAGAATTTGAAATTAAAACAATAAAGACAAAAGGTGACACAGACGCACGACCTTTATTTACAATAAATCAAAAAGGAATATTTGAAAAAGAAATCGATAGGGCAGTAGCAGAAGGACAAATTGATTTTGCCGTTCATAGCCTCAAGGACGTTCCATCAATACTTGGAGATGATCTTACTTTGGCATGTGTACCAAAAAGAGAAGAAGCAAATGATATTCTAATATCGGTAGATGGTTCAACACTAGAATCTATCAGATCAGGTGCAACCATTGGAACAAGTAGCCTAAGAAGAGCAGTTCAAGTTACAAGAAAACGAGCTGATCTAAACGTTAAACCAATACGCGGCAATATTGAAACAAGAATAAAAAAAATCTCTGAAGGCACATATGATGCAGTTGTTCTTGCACAAGCAGGTATTGCAAGGCTGGGATTAGATGTCAAATTCTCAAAACTGTCAGTAGATGATTTTCCGCCTTCTCCAGGACAAGGTGCATTGGCGATAGTTTCACGCTTTAATGATAATAAAACAATTTCAATGTTAAAAAAAATTGAAGACCATCAATCAAGACTGGAAGTAGAAGCAGAACGCACTTTGTCTGAACATGTTGATTCGGGATGTAGATTTCCAGTTGGTGCCTTTGCAAAAATAATGGATGGCACATTAACACTCACCGTAATGGCCTATTCAATTGATGGAAAACAGTCTATAGTTGTACAAAAAAATGGAAAAAAAGACGAACCAGCAAAATTGGGAAAGGAAGCGGCTGAAATGTTAAAAAGTAAAGGGATATCTGAACTTGCTAAAGATTGGCGAGAAAAAGTAGAGGAATGGAACAAACAATGAAAGGTAAGGTATTTCTTGTAGGTGCAGGACCTGGTGATCCAAAATTAATTACGCTCAGAGCAGTTGAGTTGATAAAAAAAGCAGATGTTGTGTTATACGACAGACTTGTAAGCAAAAAAATACTTGACATGATTCCAAAGTCTGCAAAGAAAATTTACGTAGGACGTGAAGTTGGCGATGATTACAAACATCAAGACAGTACAAATGATTTGATGATAAAACATGCCAAAGCAAACAGAATGGTTGTAAGGCTAAAGGGCGGTGACCCAATAATCTTTGGTCGTGGTGGCGAGGAAGCCGAGTATCTAAAAAAACACAAAGTAAAGTTTGAGCTCATTCCAGGAATAACCTCAGGAATAGGATCTGCAACATATTCTGGAATCCCATTAACACACAGAAAATTTGCATCTTCTGTTGTTTTTGTTACAGGTCATGAAGATCCTCTAAAACAAAAAGAATCTGTAAAATGGAAAAGACTAGCAAAATCTGTTGACACACTAGTCATAATGATGGGTCTTTCACGTATTGGTATAATCTGTAAGCAATTAATCAAAGGTGGAATGAGTAAAAATACGCCTGTTGCAGTAATTGAAAACGGTACCACACCAAATCACAAAATGATTACAGGAAACTTGGCTAACATATCAAAACTTGCAAGTCAAAACCACATCCAACCCCCATCTATAATTATAATAGGTAAGGTAGTAGGTCTTTCAAAAACATTACAATGGAGAGATAAAAATGATTGAGGGGAAAACTATTGCAATAACTCGCTCAGAAGAAGACGCTGAAGAGTTTATCCAATTGCTCTCAAAAGAAAAAGCACGACCAATTACACTTCCAACAATTGAACTAATAAGCAAAGGAGAAAAAATAGTTCACGAATTTATTGACGCCATACAAAACTATAATCCAGATTATTCTGTTTTTATGAGCTCAAAGGCAGTTAAGCTTCTTTTTGAGGAAGCAAAAAAGATTTCATTATATGAAAAACTTCAGCTTGCTGTAGCAAATACTATAGTAATTGCAGTTGGACCAAAAACAAAAACTGCACTTGAAAATGAAGGCATCAAAGTCGCATACATGCCAAATAGATATTCTTCTGTTGGCGTTGGCGAGGTACTTTCAAGATTAAATGCAGTTGGCAAAAGAGTGATTGTTCCACGAAGCGGCGCATCTACTCCATTTCTAAAAAATCTCTTAGAAAAGATAGGACAAGATGTAAAAGAAATTTATCTTTATGACGTTTGTGCGTTTAATGATACAACACAATGGAACGAGTTTAGAGAACTATTCTCCAAAAATAACATTGATGGAATTGTCTTTACAAGTGCATCGTCGGTGCAAGCGTTTTTTGAGATAATGACAAAAGATTATGATCAAAAAACTCTGCTAAATAATTTAAAAAAACTCAAAGTGGTCTCAATTGGCCCATTTACCGCAGATGAGCTAAAAAAATTCCAAGTTGAAAACATTGTTGCTCCAACTCATACAGTATCTGGCGCATTTGAAACAATCAAAAACATATTTTCATTAGCTTAACACTAGAATTTAGCTTGAGCTATTTAGCTCTGCCTATTTTTCCTCATATATTTATAATATAACGTCGTTGTATGTTCGGATGACAACAGAAAATCTCGAGATGGATTATTCAAAGTATGATTTTAAGAATTCAACAGAACTGTATGTCCATCTAAGCAAAAAAGGTCTTTCAAGAGAAGTTGTTGAAGAGATTAGCAAACTAAAAAACGAACCAAAATGGATGCTTGATTTTAGATTACGCTCCTATGATATTTTCATGAAAAAACCAATGCCAAATTGGGGCGGAGATCTTAGCAAAATTGATTTTCAAAATATTTACTATTATGCAAAGGCATCTGAAAAGACTGAAAAAAACTGGGATGATGTGCCAGAAGATGTCAAAAAGACTTTTGATAAGCTAGGAATTCCAGAGGCTGAAAAGAAATTCCTTGCAGGTGTAGGTGCACAATACGAATCAGAAGTCGTATATCATAATCTAAGAGAAGATCTACAAAAGAAAGGTGTTATTTTCCTTGACACTGATACTGCACTAAAAGAGCAGCCAGAAATTTTCAAAAAATACTTTGGCAAGATAATTCCTCCAGAAGATAATAAATTTGCAGCATTAAACAGTGCTGTATGGAGTGGTGGTTCATTCATTTACATTCCGCCTGGCGTTAAAGTAGACATGCCACTTCAGGCATACTTTAGAATTAATGCAGAAAATATTGGACAGTTTGAGCGAACCCTGATTATAGTAGATGAGGGAGCGGAATGTCACTATATTGAAGGCTGTACTGCACCTGTATATTCATCTGAATCATTACATTCTGCAGTAGTGGAGCTAGTTGCACACAAAGATGCAAAACTACGATACACTACGATTCAGAACTGGAGCAACGATGTCTATAACCTCGTAACAAAGCGAGCATATGCATATGAAGGAGCTACAGTTGAATGGATTGACGGAAACATTGGAAGCAAACTAACAATGAAATATCCAGGCGTTTATCTTTTAGGTGAACGTGCACATGGAGAAACACTTTCCATTGCATTTGCAGGAAAAAATCAACATCAAGACACTGGCGCAAAAATGGTACATTTGGCTCCAAACACAACATCAAAAATAACATCAAAGTCTGTAAGCCGCCTTAACGGAAGATCAACATACAGAGGATTACTTCATGTCGCAAAAGGTGCAACGAATGTAAAATCCTCAGTAAGGTGTGACGCATTACTATTAGATGATACATCAAAAACAGACACCTATCCATACATGGAAATCAACCAAGAAGATGCAACAATCACACACGAAGCAACTGTAGGAAAGATCGGTGATGAGCAAATTTTCTATTTAATGAGCAGAGGATTTACAGAGGAAGAGGCACTAACACTAATTGTAAACGGATTCATGGAGCCATTTACAAAAGAGCTTCCAATGGAATATGCAGTTGAGCTAAACAGACTCATAAAGCTAGAGATGGATGGTTCAGTAGGATAAACTTCCTATTTGTCTTTTCCTAACGATAATCTATGCAACAACTTGCTTTATCCACACTAAGTTCTTACCATATTGATGAAATCTCAACATCAAAAAACGAACCATCTTGGCTAAAAGAATATAGAAAAAAATCGCTTTCAATTTATCAAGAACTTCCACTAGAGACTTCGCCTCTCTACAACAAATACACTGATGCAAAAAAGATGGATCCAGAACAGGTCTCGCTAACAATCAAGTCTGATGCATCAGTGCCAGATTTTATAAAAAATAGATTAAAAGAATTAGAAAACGAAACATGCATTATTCAAATCGGCTCAAACATACATAGGATCAACATTTCAGATGAGCTAAAATCAAAAGGACTTGTACTGTGTTCTATTGATGACGCATTAAAAAATCATGGTGACACAATAAAAAATGTATTAGAGTCAACAAACCCAAAAGATGACAAATTTATTGCACTAAACAATGCAGCGTTTAACTCTGGAATATTTGTATACGTTCCAAAAAATTTAGTTGTGGAAAAACCAATACATATTCTATCCTGTTTATCAATTGATGGTTTATCCACAATATCGCGAAACGTAATAGTGACAGGAGAAAGTAGCAAGGCAACCGTTGTGCAGGAGCTATACTCGCCAAAAGCAAAAAAACAACAGGCATATCTTGAGCTGCTAAATACAAGCGTTGGCCAGAACAGCCACCTTGATGTAACCACACTACAGGTAATGGATCAGAGTACAATCAACTTTTCAACAAGAAGGACCGATATAGCACAAGATGGAAAAATAAACTGGTACTTGGGCCTATTTGGCGCAATGCTATCTCGCTATAGAATTGACTATTACCTAAACGGAACAGGTGCTTCTACAAATGACTCTGAAGTAATTTTTGGAAATAATGAACAATCTTTTGATCTTTCAGCAAACGTAAACCATGAAAAGCCAGCAACTGAAGGAAGGGTAATAGAAAAATCCATTCTAAAAAACAAATCAAAATCACTATTCAAAGGAATGATCCGTATCAAGGAAAAGGCTGTAAAATCACAGTCATTTTTGTCTGGCCGTTCAATTCTGCTGGACAAGGACGCAAAATCAGATTCTATTCCAGGACTGGAGATTTTTACAAATGATGTAAAGGCAACACACTCAGCTTCAGTAGCTCAAGTGGATGAAGAACAGATTTACTATCTAGGTACTAGATGCCTGAGTAGAAAAGAGGCAGAAAGAATAATCGTAGAAGGTTTTGTAGAGCCACTTTCAAGGACAATGTCTTATCAAGTTAGGGCCTGGATTGCCTACCTTATTGAATCAAAGTGGGAAGGACGTGAGCTTGTCATAAACAGTGACGAACAGCTACGAGCACTGGTTGAAGTTGAAGAAACAAGATACAACGAGAATGCCGAAATCGAACAACACTACAAGTACAGGTGATAATTATGGGAAAATGGGTAAAGGCATGCAGTATAGACCAAGTTAGTAGTGGTCAGCTATATGGGTTTCATCACAATGATAAACAAATTCTTTTAGCTAATCGTGACGGTAAAGTATATGCTACAGATTTGATCTGCACACATGCTGAAGCAGATCTTTCAAATGGAATGCTAAGTGAGGAGGGAGTGCGTTGCCCACTACATCTTTCAGTTTTTAATTTGGAAACAGGTATGCCACAAAATCCTCCAGCAGAAAAACCATTACGAACTTACAATGTTAAAATAGATCAAAACGAGATTTACGTGGAGGTTTAAAAATTGCAAACTGCTATATCTATTGAAACAATTCGAAAAGACTTCCCAATTCTACAAAGAAAGGTACGAGATAACAAGTCTCTAGTCTACTTGGATAATGCATCAACTTCACAAAAACCAATCCAGGTTATTGATGCAATAAATAACTATTACAAAAACCAAAATGCCAATATTCATAGAGCAGTTTATGCCCTTGCAGAAGAGGCTACAGAGGCCTATGAAAAAACTAGAGAAAAAATTGCCAAGTTCTTAAACATACAAAACCGTGAAGAGATAATTTTTGTACGAGGAACTACAGAAGCAATCAACCTTGTTGCATATTCATGGGGCAGGCAAAATATCATCAAGGACGATATCATAGTTACAACAGAATACGAGCATCACAGCAACATTGTTCCATGGCAGCTATTGGCAAAAGAAAAGGGAGCAAAACTAGAATACATTGGAATTGATGATAACGGCGAGTTAATTTTAGATCATCTAGACTCTTACCTAGCAACTGGCAAGGTAAAACTTGTCACATTTAGCCAGATGTCTAATGTCTTAGGCACAATAACAAACACAGACGAAATCATAAAACGATGCAAAAAGGCTGGAGTAAAGACACTGATTGATGGGGCCCAATCGGTACCTCACATGAAAGTAGACTTGAGTAAACTAGGATGTGATTTCTTTGCATTTTCAGCACACAAGATGTTAGGTCCGACAGGAGTTGGAGTTTTGTGGGTAAGAAAGGAAGTTCTTGAGACAATGCAGCCATTTCATGGGGGTGGCGATATGATTCGTGAAGTACACAAATACGAGACAACATGGAATGATTTGCCATACAAGTTTGAAGCAGGAACTCCAAACATAGCAGATGTAATAGGATTTTCGGCAGCAATAGACTATCTTAACAAAATTGGAATGGATAACATACGAAACCACGAAATCGAGCTAACAAAATATGCGCTAGATAAAATGTCAAAAGTAAAAGGAATTACGATCTATGGAACGAATGACATTACAAAACGGGGCGGCGTAATCTCATTTAACTTTCATGATGTTCATCCACATGACGTCGCAACTATAATTGATAAAGACGGTGTGGCAATAAGATCAGGACATCACTGTGCACAGGTACTTATGGAAAGACTAGATGTTGCAGCAACAAATCGTGCAAGCTTTTATGTCTATAACACAAAACAGGAAGTAGACGCATTGATTGGTTCACTAAACAAGGTTGCAGAGTTGTTCAAGCTATGACTGGCGATCCAATCTATACTGAAATGATAATAGAGTACTCAAAGCACCCATCTAATTTTGGCGAAATTGAAAACCCCGACATATCAAGACATGACAGCAATCCACTATGTGGCGACAGTATTGATTTGCAAATAAAAATTAACGACAACAAAGTTTCTGATGTAAAATTCAAGGGAAAGGGTTGCTCTATCTGTATGGCATGTACGTCAGTTCTAACTGAGATGATCAAAGGAAAAGATCTTAATGACATAAAAAAAATTGAAAAAGACGATGTCTTGGGGGAGCTTGGCCTACAACACCTTATCAGAACAAGTCCTGTACGAATTAAATGTGCATTATTATCATTAAAGGCACTAAAGTATGGAATTTACTCTTATTTTGTAGAAAAAATGAATGACGAAAAATCAGCGGGTAACTTAAAAGAAGAAGCAACAAACCTATACTAACATGAGTGGATTTACTCCATCTGTTCCAATACAACTACAAATACGAAAAGTAATCTTTGAAAAATTTAACGATGTGACTCTTAGATTTACAAATGATGAAATTTTTGCCATAGTTAAAAAAAATGGAGATATCGATAAATCTTGGATAGTTGATAACATGGAAGACTATTTTAAAGAAATTTGTGACAAGGGAATGGTTAGAAATATTGCACAGAACTTTACAACGCAATGGTACAGACTTTTTGACGCTGTAGAAAAAATCCACTGCAATTCATGTAATAACGAAATCTATCTTGGAAAATCAGAAGAAAGGATATGTCCTAACCCAAAATGTGGTGCAACTATTTAGCGCGATATCTCTTGGCAGCTTCTTCAAGTGACTGGATCATTGGCAGTTTTTGACCTGTCAGGTAAAGCACCAATGCCCCACCTGCCGTGCTTATATGGGTAATCTTTTGCGCCAAACCATATTTTTTTAATGCTGAAGTAAGATGTCCTCCACTTACTATGGTTGTAGCCATAGAGTTTGCTACTGCCTCAAGAAGTGAACGTGTACCATAGCTAAATTCTTCTTTTTCAAAAAACCCGGGAGGCCCACTAATAAACACTGTCCCTGCACCTGCTATGAATTTATTATAATATTCAACAGTCTTTGGTCCAAGATCATATATCTGATCGTCTTTGCCTAGATCACGTACATCAACTTCAACCCTTGAGCCTTCCTTGTCTATTGCAACATCAACAGGGGTTGAAAATATGTCAGGATATTCACCTATTAGCGTATGAGCTTTTGCTACGACCTCTTCTTCTCTTTTTATTCCAAGTGGAGCCTTGATTCTTCCTTGTGCTCGCATAAACACATTTCCAATAAGACCAGTAAGTAATACGTGGTCTGCCCTGCCATTTTTTATGAGTGCCTTTATTGCTTCTAATCTGTCTGGAACCTTAGAACCTCCAAGTACAATTACGTGTGGCGCCTTTGCAACAGTCATTATTTCATTTAGCTTTCTAACTTCACGTTCAACAATTTTTCCTGCACAGGATGGTAATACATGTGAAAATCCTACAAGTGATGGATGAGCCCTATGAGCGCTTGGAAAAGAATCCAGTACACAAAGATCAAAAAGTGGAGCTAACCGTGTAACCATAATTGTCTTGGCAGCATCAGATGGTGCAAACTCATAGTTTTCTTCTGCACATAGTCTGAGATTATCAAGTAAGAGTATGTCTCCGCTTTTCAAATTTTTTATCTCTTTTCGTGCAGATTCTCCAATCACATCTTCAACATACTTGATTTTACGACCAAGAAGACTTTCAAGCACTTCAGCATGTTTGTCCATTCCAGTATAGTCTTTATTGCCAACTCTTCCTTGATGAGAGGCAACAACTATTTTTGAATTTTTCAGAGCATTAATTGTTTCAGTTGCTTCTTCAATACGCTTTGTTCCAGAAATTTTCATGGTATCCGGATCAATAGGGCAATTCATGTCTACGCGAAGAAAAACAGTTTTGTCTTTTAATTCAAAATCATCAAGTGTTAGTATGTTCACATCATTTCTTTTTTTGCGCCGGTTAAAATCCTTTAGTCGATCAGATGTTTAATCTGATTATTTCATTTTGTGACTAGTTTTAGTGTTTCATGCTAGTGTAATATGAGAAAAATTAAAAATGACACAATGGAGGTTTGTCTAGTTGCAAAAATGGATTTTTGATATACGCTCAAGGCCTTTTTTTGTTCTAGCTATATCATTTTTGTTTGTGGCGTTACTTGTCTACTCAAAGACAACCCAACAGTTTGATGAATCTACAGTTTTGTTCTTTCAATCAATAGCTGGAAATCCAATATTTGATATTTTCATGCAATCAGTTACAGAAGCAGGTGATGTTTTTTACATGCTTGCATTTGGCACAGTTCTAGTGATTATCAAAAAGACAAGAAAAATAGGTGTAGTTCTTATGATTTTACTAGTTCTTACCACGTTACTTACAGGCTACATAAAGTGTGGAATAGATAGAGACAGACCAAATCTGACTTTTTTGGGAACTCCTTTTCTTATTGAATCCACTCAAGACACTTTTGCACTTTTTTGTGAAGGTGGTGCAAATGCATCATTTCCATCAGGACATGCTAGTAGGGCTACTGTTTTTGGAATGGTTCTTGGATTTGCACTATCACAAAAATTTCCACGCGGATGTTATCTTTTGTTATTGTATCCAATTTTGATGTCAATTAGCAGGGTCTATGTGTTACAACACTTTCCCATGGATGTGATTGGTGGAATCATACTTGGAATTCTGCTTACCGGAGTTGTTGCAAAAAAAGCAAAACTAGGTAAAATTTTTGAATTAAAGACCTAACTCATCAAGTGCTTTTGTGCTGATAAGAACTATTGCATAATGCTCTTTGTCATGGTGATAAGTCCAGTATCTTATATCGCGTTCTTGGTTTGTTTTCCGCAAACCAAAATTAACTCCAGTTGTGACTATGTATCCAATTCTTTTTGCGACTCGATCATCTTTTGAAAATAAAACTTTGTAGCCTTTTTTTTGATTTGAAAATCCAATTCTAACCATTTCTTCTACAGCATCTTCGGCATCCTTTTCATCTTTGATATCAAAAATCTTAACAATAGGTATCTGTGAAGGATGAAACTCCATATCATTTTACTCAAATACGAATTTAAATTTCTTAACTGGTAAGTCAAATACTAGTTATTAGTATAACTTAATCAACTACAACATTTCACAATAAATATTGACATCACTCACTAGGTTAGCTAGTAAGCTACAAAAAAAGAAAATTGAAGCAACAAAGCTTAGAAAACAGAGCGAAAAAAAATTTGATCAAGTTAGAAAACTTTCTCGTAAATCCTCATCTGGTCTTTCCTCCTTACAGCGAAGACTAGAAAACACTCATGAAAAACTAGACGATGTATCCTTTCACCTAAACCAACGTACAGCACAACAAGAAAGCATAACGAGATTAATCTCAGCTGCACAAGAGCGCCTAAAATATGAAAAAGATCTAAAAGACCAAACTGAGCAAGAACTAGAATTTGCAAACTCAAAGGAAGAAAAGCAACAGATCCAAGAAAGGCTTCAAACAATTATGGACAGAATAAATGAATTAACAGCAGAAATAAGACAAAGAAATGCCATGGCTAAAAAAACAGTCAATGCCATTGATGAATACAAAAGCTCCAAATCCAAAATTTCAAATCAAGTTAGAAAACAGGTACAAGCAAAACCTGTACTAGTAAACCTTGTGAAAAGTACGCAAAAAACTGCGACAAGATTAGCTAAACAACTTGAAAACAGAGAAAAACGTGAGAAAGCAGTAAAATCAACTCTTGAAAAAATAAGCAAGACTCTAGCTAAATCAAGAAAAAGCAAACCTAGGAAAAAATCAAAAACTAAACCAAAGAAGAAAAAAATAGCAAAAAAGACCAAGACAAAAAGAAGAATTGTTCACAAAAGAAAAGTAAAGAAAACAAAAAAATCAAAAACAAAACGAAGATAGAACAAACACTCTAAGATTTTAATACAGTTTAACTTTTCACATATTTTATGACATTTAGTGAAAAGTTTCTAGTCGAAATTTCATCACTGCCTGACTTGAAAAATCCAAAACTTGTCTGTGGATTGCCAGGTAGTGGATTTGTAGGAAAACTCGCAGTAGATTACATCATAGACAAATTGCATGGAAAGCAGTTTGCAGACATTTACTCTTCTTCATTTCCACCCCAAGTTACCATACAACAAGATGGAACTGTTGATTTGATAAAAAATTCAATGTATTACTGTAAAACAGAATCAAACGATCTAATCATACTTACAGGAGATGCACAACCTGTTTTGCCACAATCAGAATATCTGCTTGCAGAGGAAATCATTAACATCTGTAAAAAACTGCACATTGACATCATCTACACATTGGCAGCATACATTACAGGCACATTTTCAAAATCTCCACAAGTTTATGGAACAAGTACCTCTTCAGATTTAATCGAGCAGTTTTCAAAATATCAGATACAGACAATGAATAAAGGAAGTATTACAGGCATGAATGGCATAATTATTGGAGTTGCAAAAAAGTTTAACATGAAAGGGATTTGCCTTTTGGGAGAGACTTCGGGATATGTAATTGATGCAAAAGCAGCAAAAGCTGTCTTGCAAGCACTATTGCAAATTCTTAACATCACACTAGATATGACAGAGCTTGATAAAAGAGTAGAAGACACTGAAAAGATCATAAAATCAATTGAATCCCAAGCATCAAGGGAAGGTTTGGGGCAAATGAATATGCCGCAATCAAGCAGCAAAAACCTAGAATACATTAGCTAGCATGAAAAAACGTGGTCCAATAATCTCATCCTGTGGATTAGGATTATTATTAATTTCATTTCTACTTGCTCAATCTGCATTACTTGGAACAAACCCTTCGATGTCAGGACAGATTTTTGTTCCGGATGTTTTTGAAGGACTGTTTGAATACACTACAGAAGAAACTCAAATCTTTGCTGGTGAATCAAACACATTTTCTTTTAGTACAACTAAGGAAGACGTACCGCTTCTTTGGGGCTTGCAAATAACTAACTTTCAAGATGGAGATATGGTATCAATCGAGATTACGAATATTTTTGGAGACAATTTTGGCAAATACCAACAAGACGAACCAATAGCATTTGAGATGCTTACAACACCAAAAACTGACATTTACAATTTTGTAGTTACAAATAATGCAGAAAGGCCCCTTTCTGTAATAATGATGTTTTCAGAAGATCCACAAAATTCACAAGCTATGACAAATCCTGACTCGCCCTTTATGAAAACAGTCATCCCACTTGCTGTTTCTGGCATTTTGGTTATTGCGGGAATTTTATCTCTTGGAATTGGTATTATACTATCGCTAGTAGATTGGAAGCGAGGCTCAAAATCTAAATATATTTAGGATATAATTTCAAGTTTACCGTATTTTCCCTTAGTCAGTGAAACTTCGCCCTTAAACTGGGTTGTATATCCATTCTCAATCTTTACTTTTGCTCCATCTTTTACTTGAGATACTTCGTCTCCCCATAACGTTAGCTTGATTTCCCCTCCAGTTTCATCAACCAAAAATGCATCGCAAACTTGGATAGTTCCACCAGATTTCATATTTACTGTTCTTGGCTCACCTTTTCGCTCTACGGTTCCTTCTATGTTAATTCCACTTCTCATGTTTTTTGCCTGTTCAGCAGTTACCATTTAGTGAACCTCTTTATGCGTTTATTATAAAGCTTTTTTTAATGTCATATTATCAATGAAAAATTTTTGAATTTGGTTTTTTGTAATGCAGATTTTGCTTATCCTAGCTTCTAGTTAATATATTCTGTTTTTGGAATGAATTTTGCAGGGGTATCGAAGCCCGGCCAACCGAGAAGGACTCAAGATTGTACAAATAGGAAATCCTTTCCTTTAGGGGTTCGTGGGTTCAAATCCCACCTCCTGCACCATAAATGAAATCATTAATTTTTTTGATAAAATAATTCTTAGATTTTAGACTCTATACTTTTGATTGTCTTTACAGAATGGCGTGAAAGCTCCTCATGTATCTTTGCAAGTTCCTCATCTTTGAATGTCAAATTGCACCTAAAACACTGCCAAACCTTGATACTCATTACTATACATAGTACAATTTTGCATTTAAGGATATTGAATAAATCATTTATTTTTTTAAATTAGTTTTGTATTTTTCAGATAAATCTAAATTTTTTTAGATTAATGGCTCGCTTTTTTCTTTTATTTACAATATTGTATACCTAAGGATTTACATGCAGAGAAGACAAATCCATGATGAATAATGGCTGATATTCTTGAGATGCTTGGTGAACTTTCCTACTTTGGTGTCTTTTTTTTATTAATTGGAATTAATTCCGTTCCAATATTGATGATTCCAACTTGGATGGTTTTAGCATCTTTTCATACACTTGATGCATCATTTGATCCTTTAGCACTTGCCATTGTAGGGGCAACAGGTGCAACAATAGGTAGGGTTTTCTTGAAGCGTTATAGCAGCTTATTTAGGCGATTTATAGGAAAAGAGCAACAATCCAACCTTGATGTAATTGGAACTTTTCTAAACAAGAAACGATTTGGCTATCTTATCGCATCTTTTGTTTTTGCTGCAACTCCTCTTCCTGACAACTTTTTGTTTGTAGCATATGGTCTGATGAAGGCAAAAAGTTTTGGACTCTATCTTGGATTTTGGCTTGGCCGTGCTATATCATACTATATAATGATCTCAATCAGCAATGTTGTTTTAGTACCATTTTTGCAATTATTTGAAAATGAATACATTGGAATATTACTTGCAGACGTCATAGGAATAGCTTCTGTGATATTTTTTACTTGTATAAATTGGAACTTGTTGATTACAAAAAGACAATTCAAACTAATCAAGCCAAAGCTTTGGAGAATCTAAAATTGAATGTTTTAGAACAATTAACAAAAGAGGTAAGAAGACTAACTGGAAAAAATGATGCAGCACATGACTTTGAGCACATAATGCGAGTTTACAAAAATGCAAAAAAGATCTGTGCAAATGAAAAAATAACCCCAAAACTGGTCTTGTGTGCAGCTTTGCTACATGATATAGTGTCTTTTCCAAAATCTGATAAAAGATCAAAAACATCATCTAAAAAAAGCTCAATTTTAGCTGCAAAAATTCTAAAAAAACATAATTTTTCAAAAAATGAAATACAAACAATTTGTAATGCTATTTTGGATCACAGCTTTTCAAAAAATAAAATACCACAAACAATAGAAGGAAAAATTTTGCAAGATGCAGACAGACTTGATGCTATAGGGGCAATAGGCGTTGCAAGAGCATTTGCAGTTGGTGGCCACACAAACAGGCCATTTTACAATAAACTAGATCCATTTTGTAGAAAACGGATCCCTGATGACCAGCGATGGACGCTGGATCATTTTTTCAGAAAACTATTGCTTTTAGAAAAACTAATGAATACAAAATCGGCTAGAACTGAAGCCAAAAAAAGAACTAGAGTGATTAGAAAATATCTTGATGACTTGAAAAGGGAAATCTAGCCATAGTCAATATACCGGTCATACCGCTTTTCAACCTCCGTGTTTTTTCCTTGGATTATTTTTTCATTCTCCTCATTTTTTCGCATTTTGATATAATTGCAAAGTTCAGAAAATTCACTTGTTTGCGGATATGTCTCAAAAAGTGGATTTAGCAAATTAAAATATTCGATTACCTTTTCTCTAAATTCTTGCCTTGTAGGCCTTTTTATCGAATTTAAACGAAACCAAAGCACTGCCCAGCTTGCCCCAACTATATGTGGCAATAAATCAAAGGCACGCTCAATCTCAAATCGTTGATCATTTCTCATAGGTTAATCTTGCAAAATTTTTGCACCAGCTTTTGCAAAATATGTTACTATCATGTCTGCTCCGGCTCTCTTTATAGAATAAAGAATTTCTGAAATAACTTCATTTTCATTTATCCATCCTTGTTTTGCAGCTCCTTTCACAAGAGCATATTCGCCTGATACACTATAGGCAGACACTGGAACATTGAACCGTTTTTTTGTTTCTGCTATTAGATCAAGATATGCTAGCGCTGGTTTTATCATGACAATATCGACTCCTTCATTGATATCCATCTCAACTTCTCGCAGAGATTCCATTGGATTAGTAAACGGCACTTGGTATGTTCTTCTGTCACCAAACTTTGGTGCACAGTCTGCCATATCACGAAACGGCGAATAAAACGCAGATCTATGTTTTGCAGAATGCGACATTATGGCAACATCAGAAAAACCTGCATCATCAAGACTTTGCCGTATGGCAAAAACTTGACCATCCATCATTGCAGAAGGAGATACTACATCAACACCTGCATGTGCTTGGCTTAGCGCAATTTTTGCAAGCGTTGCTATGCTTGAATCATTGTCAATCTTGTTTTCTTTAACTAGGCCACAATGGCCTGATGACGTATATTGGCAAAGGCAAACATCTGCCATAATCACAATTTTTTCACCAAAATTCTTCCTAATTTCTGATATTGTTCTTTGAACTATGCCTTTATCAGAAAAGGCCGATGTTCCTACATCATCTTTTGCTGCAGGAATGCCAAATAGCATAACCGCGGGTATTTTCAAATCTATGACAGACTCTACTTCTTTTACAATCTCATTTAGTGGCAGTCTTTCAATGCCTGCCATTGATTCTACAGCAGTTCGCTTTTTCAAGTCCTCTTGAACAAAGATTGGACAAATGAGATCCTTTGGTGAAAGCCGTATCTCCTGAACTAAGTCACGTATTTTTTCATTTTTTCGCAATCTTCGAAGACGTCTTGACGTAAAAAATGACATGCGCAAAAATTCCTTTGTTAGCAATATAATCCTAGTCTAACTATGACAGAGTGTGATGAGCTATTCCTTTTTTTTATAATCAAAAAGTTTTGTAGCAGCTTCAAGTAAATCAGGATCACCATGCTCTGAAGCCTTTCTGAGATTGTTCATTGGTGCAGAAACAATGCTTTCAACTACAGCCTTTGTCAGCTCATCTATGATCTTGATTTTATTTTCGTCTATTTCACCTAACATTTGAAGTGCTTTTTGCAATTCCTTTACTCTTTGAGAATCTACATTTTTGAACACTTCTTTTACCAATGGTTCTGCATCCAGCCTTTTCATTGATGCCTCTATTACTGGTAATTCATCACTAATTATATTCTCAACTGTTGCTACCTTGCCTTTTCTACTTCGCATGTTTTTATCAACCATTTCTGCAATTTGGTCAAGATTCATCAGTTTTATGCCTGCAATGGTTGCAACTTTTTCATCAACGGTTCTTGGATTTGACAAGTCAAGTATCATAATTCCTTTTTTCTTTTGTTTTATTGCATTTGCAATTCTATCAAATGTTACAAGAAAGTATGGAGCTGCAGTTGCAACAAAAATTACATCATATTTATGAAATTCTGATAGTACTTGCTCAAATCCTAGTGAAATACCACCTACTGTTTCTGCAAAGGCATTTGATCTCTCCGTTGTTCTACTTGATACAAAAAACTTGTATCCTCTTTTCTTAAGTGACTTGGCAACAAGTGTAGCAGATTCTCCAGTCCCAATCAATAAAATGCTCTTTGATTTTAAATCATCAATATTTTCTTCTACCAGTTTTACAGCCAAAGAGCCAATGGAAATTCCACCTTGACTAATCCCAGTAGAATTTCTAATCCTAGTACCTATTCTAACAGCCTTGTCAAATAATGTGTTAAGATGTTCCCCTGATGCTTTACGCTGCCTTGCTGACGTTATCGAGTTTTTTATCTGTCCTAGTATCTGCTCTTCTCCAACAACCATTGAATCAAGACCAGATGTTAGTGTAAGCAAATGATGAAAGGCGTCAGTATCTTCACATAGTTCAAGATTTTCCTTAAAGGACGTTTCTTCAAGGCCTGCTAAAGATGCCCATGTTTTTTTAATTTTAGAAATGTTAACCTCATCTGAAATACCAAACAGCTCTATCCTGTTACAGGTTTGTACAATGACACATTCGTTTAGTCCTGAATATTTTCTAAAAGAAGAATAGGCTGTATCAAGATCCTTGAAAGTAAACCTTTCTAACACATGAACAGGCGACTTGCGATAAGTTACTCGTGCGTTTATCACCTTTTTTGTCATTTCCACTCCCTTAACATTACCATTACTCGCTTCTGTGCTTTTTTGAGGTTGTTGTCTTTTATTAATTGTTTAATATGGTTATCATTTAGAATAGAGTATAGGAACTTTTTTCGTTCAGTTGGAGTAGATATTTTTTTTTTAGCTGCAGCTCTTGCTATTTGCTGTAGTTTTATTTGGTAAATGTCTTCTTTTTTTATGATTTTTTTAAAAACCTTTTCTGCCTGTAATTTTATCTTTCTTGCCATTGCAGGACTTCTACCGCCAGTAGAAATTGCTATCTGTACTGTATCATCTATATTGATAACAGATGGGTGGGCAAAGTCACTAACCTCAGGATCATCTGCGGCATATACATAACATCGCATTTTTTTTGCTTTTTGCACGATTTTTCTGTTTAGTTCTCTGTCATCTGTTGCTGCCATGACAAGAAATGGCTTGTATTTTGAAAGAAAGTTTGCATCCTTTAATTTTATTTTCTTAAACTGGATTTTCTTTTTTTTGACAAAATTTGCAAGTTGAGTGTTTATCTTATCACTTACAACTAGTATCTTGCAATCCTGCGTCAATAAAGAATTTACTTTCTTTAGACCTTCATCTCCACCACCTACAACAATGACTAGATTTCCATTTAGGTTGAGGTCTACAATCAACGATCAGCGAGCTTTTGAATTATATTTATAGATTCAAAGAATCACGTTACATTTTTAATTACAAAGAAAAATCATATGCCATTGAAAACACAAATGGATAATCTTGACAAAGAGATCCTAAACGAAATACAGTGGACATTTCCACTTGTTTCACAACCATTTCATGAGATTGCAAAAAAATTTGGTGTATCGCCAGAAATAGTAAAACAACGATTAACTCATCTTAAAAAGATAGGAATTTTACGGCAATTAAGCGCGATTTTTGATACTCGAAGACTTGGATACAAAAGCTCGCTTGTGGCAATGGAGATTGAGAAAGACAAGCTAGAGTTTGTTGCAAAACAAATCAATCAACATCCAGGTGTAAGTCATAACTATGAAAGAAATCATGAGTTTAACTTGTGGTTTACACTAGCGGTTCCGCCAGACTCTGATCTTAAAACCGAAGTTGACAAATTTTCAAAACTTTCTGGCATTAAAAAAATTAGAATGCTTCCAACAATCAAACTATTCAAAATTGGAGTAAAGCTTGACATGGTTGATGAAAAAAAACATGACGTAAAACCAACAGAAGAAAAGAAAAAAATTCAAGATGTAAAGTTTGTGCCAACAGAAAAAGACAAAGAATTCATCCGTGAACTACAAAAAGACTTGGAAATAGTTGATACGCCATTTCTGATACCATCTCAAAAACTTGGAATCTCAGAGGAAAAGTTATTTGAAAAAATGAAATACTATGAAGAAATTGGCGTGATGCGCAGATTTGCAGCTATTCTACGACACAGAGATGTCGGGTTTGTTGCAAATGGCATGATTGTTTGGAAAGTCCCAGATGAAAGAATAGCCGAAGTGGGTGAGAAATTAGGAGCATTTCCACAAGTAAGTCACTGCTATCAGAGACCAGTTTACAAAGACTGGCCATATAACGTATTTTCAATGATACATTGCAAAACAGAATGGGAAGCAAACGATGTAGCAAAGATAATACAAAAACAGATCAACGTACCTGAATACAAAATTCTATTTAGCGCACGAGAGTTTAAGAAAACACGCGTAGAATACTTTGTAGAACACGAATTTAAGATAGAAGAAACAATCCCTGCTTAAAATAAAATCAGATTAGTTTTGTATTGTTGCCTTTATCTCATAAGGAGGCCAACTTGAATACAAATCATTAATTTCTTTCATGTCTGAGGTGCTAAGATATATTCCATCAGACATTGCAGAAAAGCTTTCAATCTCATCTACACTAATTACTGTAGGAAATACAGAAGATACTGCCTTTTTTGAAAGAATAAACTTGATTGCAAGCTCTGTTACAGTCAAACCATTTCGCTCAGCTATAGGCCTTAGCTGTTCAACTTTTGTTAATGATGCCTTTATCCATTCACCTTTTCTTACAGAACGGTGATCTTTTTCATCAATTTTTGTATCTGATTTGACTTTACCTGTAAGAATTCCAGAGGCGTCAGGAACCCGAACTAGAATTCCAACATTTTTTCTTTCGCCATTTTTAATAAGCTCGTTTCCTGGCGTTTGCTCTAAAATGTTGTAAACCGTTTGTACTGCAGAAACATTTTTTCTGTTCATTGCTTCAAGGCCTTCCTGTGTCCATCCTATTGCAGGTCCTAAAGCAACTTGATATGTTTTGATCTTTTCTTTCCTAATCATCTGATCCAATGTTTGAAAAATCTTGTCATCTCGTATGTGATTTAATTTTGGATTGTGCAACCCATAAACATCAATGTAATCAGTCTGAAGGCGATTTAGACTATTTTTTAGTGCATTTTCTGTAAACTCAGAATCAAATCTTTGCGGTAACTCTTTGTGGCCAATCTGCTCAACATTTTCAAAATCATAACCATATTTTGTAGAAATTACTATTTCGTCTCGCATATCTTTAAAGACTTCACCTATTAGCTTCTCGCTTTTTCCTTTTCCATACATGTCTGCGGTTTCAAAAAAGTTTATGCCAAGGTCATATGCTTTTTTTAGCATACGTTTTGCCTCACCATCTTCGATTTTTTTGCCCCACCAGTCAAGTGCAATAGTCCATGCCCCAAATCCTATTTCAGAAACTGAGATTCCGCTTTTTCCAAGAGTCTTGTATTTCAATTTACAATCTCCTTGAATTCTTTTAATTTTGAATCAATAACAGTATCACTCAAAACAGCTTTTCCAGAAGCAATGTTTGCATTTATGTCTATCCAAGATTTGCATCCATGATATTCAGGTTTTATTGGAATGTCTAGTTCTGGAATTCTAAAAACCTTGAGAAATACAACCTTTATTGGCTTGTCTGGCATCCAATCAACTCGAGTTTTGACATATGATTCACTCCATATATGAAATGAGGATAACGCATTGATTTTTTCCTGTGAATCTAAATCCGCTTCAGCTAATACTTCGGCATATGATGTGATTTTATTATGACTGTTAATTGGAGAATTATTTCTTACCTCATCTAGATATTTTTGGTATTGCGGTTTGATGTGCTTTTGATCTTGGTGTTCAAATGTTGGAAACAAGAGAAATTTTTTTGTTTCAATTTTAAATCCAGAGGCTGTTTCTAAAATTCCACCTTTTCGTAAAATAACTGTCTGGTCTCCACCTTCTAGTGCTTTAACGATGGTTGCCCATTCTTTTAGTGCATCCATTTATCCAAGACTGGCTATTAGAGGAATAATATCCTTTTTAACGCCAACAATCATTGGAGTGTCTACTTGAACATAACGAGAAACTTTGGTTTCTCTAAGCTCCATGATCAAATTCTGAAATGCTCCAAGATCATCTGTTTCAAAAGCTAACATAAAATCTTCATCATGAATTCCAAAAGAATATGTCGTGTTAAGAATAACCT
>VHBM01000011.1 GCA_016871975.1 Nitrososphaerota archaeon
CAATAAAAGCCTAAACTTGTTTGAACTTTACAGTATTATAAAAATAAGACCCATTTGTTTCAATGTCGTTTTTTTCTGGGATTTTATTTAATCCAAATTCTTTTGTGTCAAGTGCTGCCTGAGCTGCACCTCCTGCAAAACATAATGCCCAAAGAAAATCACTCTCCTTTAATAATGTACAACAAAATGTAGTGAAAAAAATATCGCCTAGCCCTGTTGTATCATATACTTTGTTATTTGGTAATGTTATAGAGTAGATCCTATCATTTACAAGAAGCGAGATTTCTTTTTTTTCTGTAAGAAGTACATGTTTAACTCCTCTTTTTTGTATACTTTTCATATCACTTATTGTTGCGCCATCAGTCAATGATATAATTTCATCACGGCTTAGCTTGATAGCATTAATTTGTGAAAGATTGATGTCTGTTTTTTCAAGAAATACTTTCTTTTCCGTATCTACTCTTCTCAAAAATCCTTGAGGATCCAGAAAAATAAAGTCACAATCTTTTTTTAAATTCTCAAATATTTCAGTAGGTATTTCATCAAACACAGGGCTTACCAAAAATCCATCTGCCTTTGAAGTACTATATTCAATAGATTCACAGGTATTTGTAAGATACATCATTCTATCGGTACCAGATAATTTGATAGTAAACCTAGTTGTAGGTTTGCTTGATTGTGCGTTTTCATGTGTTAGTTTATTTTTTACAAGATATTCGTCATGTGGAAAATCAGGCCCAAATTTAGTATGAAGATTTACCTCAAACTTTAGTTTCCTTGCAGTAAGTCCACCATAACAGGAAACACCACCTATCTGCTCTGTTACAGAACCATCAAGTTCAATTGTATCAATGGTACAATGTGAGAAGATGTCAAGCTTCATCTGTAATCACAAAATTTTCCTTGATTTAGTTTTTTGTTTTTATTTTTTCAAAACATAATTTGCATAAAATTTGCCCTTTGAATATTACCAGTTCTACATTTGAGGACAAGCAGGTATGACATAACCCCCTCATAGTTTGAGTGATGCCAAAGTTGCTTAAATCTTTGGCACAGAAATTAGTGGCAAAAATAGTTTTTTTGAGTAACTCTTACTATGCTTTCTCAGTACAACACATTATAAAGAGGAGTTTTGATGTATCACCATGCCATTAAAGCGTGCAAGTAGAGGGCGCAAGAAAGGTGGAAAAGGTTCTTCAGACCGTATCCAATGCACAAACTGCGGTGCTACTGTTCCAAGAGACAAGGCAAAAAAAGTAACATCCAGATTGAATCTGGTTGAACACAGCCTTGCAAAAGAGCTCAGAGCACAAGGTGCATACATTGCATCACCACGGGTACTAAAATGGTACTGCATTTCATGTGCAATTCACTTTGGCATACTAAAGATTCGATCTGCAGCAAGTAGACGAGACCGCGGCAGACTATACTAATTTAACCAAAGTGTTTTGCAGTTACAATAACTCGTTGAATAAAGGTAATTGCTGCTATTATTACAACGATTATTATGGCATATTCCATAAAGCTGATCATCCCTATTATTGCAATAACAAGTAGACGTTCAGCTCTTTCTCCAATACCAATACCCTGAAGTGTGATTCCAACAGACTCTGCTCTCGCTCTAGTGTAGCTAACAAGTAATGAAAGTGTGATTGCTAGAAATACCAAGTATGGCTCAGCATAATTTCCAATTAAAATTCCAAGAAAAATTGCAACTTCGGCAATTTTATCAAACACAGAATCAAGAAAGGCACCTTTCTGCGATGTTGTTTTTGTAAATCTAGCTACTTGGCCATCAACTATATCAAAAAATCCTGAAACTAAAAGAAGCGTTCCACCAAATATCAATGAGTATTCTAATTGTAGTCCATAAACTACAGCCGCTGCAAAAGCAAAGCCTAGTCCTACTGCAGACCAGAAATTTGCAGATAAACCTGTTGCTGAAAATCCTCGCCCAAGTTTTTCTAAATGAGGTTGAAGTGAATTTCTCAAGTTGTTTAACATTTGATTCAGCTAACGATTATGAATATATAAGAAATAATGAATAAATTTTCATTTAATATTCATCGCAATAATTGTAGACATTAGTCTTGCAGCAATAGCAGCCGTAGAACCGTTATCAAAGTCTGGACACAACTCAACAATGTCTGCTGCAACAATGTTTTTGCTTTCTAGTGTGCATATCATATCATATAGTTCTCTTGATGTTATTCCTACTGCCTCTGGGTTACCAACGCCTGGAGCAAAGGCAGGATCTAAGACATCCAAATCTATGCTAACATACATTTTATCAAAAACAGAAACAGCATCTTTGATTAGTTTGACAGATTTTCCTTCTCGTATATCTCTGTCTGTTATACTTTTTACATTATTTTCTTTTTTAAATGCTAGCTCTTCTTTTACATAGGCCCTAGCTCCAACATGAACAATATTATCAGAGCCTTGTTTTTCGATTATGCGTCTCAAGTATGCAGCATGACTTAGCTTTGTGTTAGAATATTCATCACGTAAATCATAATGTGCATCAAATACTATGTAACCGGTATTTTTTGGAAAACATGGATATGTGCCTAATGTTATTAGATGCTCACCACCCAAAATAATTAGTTGCTTGTTTTGTAAGATAAGCTCAGATGTTATTTTTGAAACCATGTCTAACATTTGTGTTGCGACTACAGTATGAGCAGTATTGCCCAAGTCTTGGATGTTTACTGATTCCAAGTCAACGTTGAACTGGTGCATAAAAATTTCAATATTGTTAAATGAACTTCTTATTGCGTCAGGACCAAATCTTGTTCCTGGTCTAAATGAATGTGTAGAATCAAACGGTACTCCATATACTATTACTGAAGCGTCACCTCCCTCATTTGGGCTAGTAATTAATGGATTTTTGTTTAGATATAGATCAAGATAGCTCATTTTCAAACACCATTATACCATGATTTGAGGTCTTTGAGATACATGTCTTGCAAAATTGAGTTGTGAATAGGGTTTTCCTTCAATCTGCTTTTGAATCTCTAAAATAAAATCATCCATTAATATTTCATTTACCGCGCCTGATTCTCTATCTCTAACGTTGAGGTTTTTAGAGCTCATCTCCTTTTCGCCAATGACTAGGATATATCGTATCCATTCAGTTTCTGCATCACGTATCCTTTTTCCAATACTTTCGTTTCTATCATCAATGTCAACGCGAATGTTTTTGTTACCAATACTGTCTGCTAGTTTTTCGCAATATTCAAGAAATTCTGGCTTTAATGGGATTATTCGAATCTGTGTTGGTGCAAGCCATAATGGAAAGTGAGGTTTTCTTCCTTCTCTAGAGTCTTTTGCTGCTTTTTCAAGTAGTGCATAAATTACTCGCTCAATGGCGCCACTTGGTGAATTATGCAAAATTATTGGAAATTGAGGTTTGTTTTGTTCATCTACAAAGGTAATATTGTATCTTTGTCCATTTTCTATATCGATTTGATCAGTTGAAAGTGCCGATGCCTTTCCTAGATTATCGATAAAGTTAAACTCCCATTTTAATACAAAATAAAAGAATTTTTCTTTCCACATCTCAACAAGTACTGGCCTTCCAATTTTCTTGACTGTTTCTTCGATTAATGATTTATTTTCATTGTAAAAATCTTCGGTAAATCGTATCGCCATCTCATAGTCAGATTCTTCAAGTCCTAATCCATGTATTACATTACGTGACAAGTCAAATCGCTTTCTAAATTCCTCAACTGCTTGTTTCATATCTGTGCAAAATGCATGACAATCAGGCATTGTAAATGCTCTCAGTCGTCGTAGTCCTACCAGCTCTCCTGATTGCTCTCGTCTAAAGCTGTAACGAGTAAGTTCGTATAGCTTTAGTGGCATTGTTTTGTATGATAGTTGAAAGTCTGTTGCCATAAGAAATTGACCAAAACATGCAGCAAATCTCAAAATTAGATGCTTTCCTTCAGAGTTTATGTTGTATTGTCTTGCAGGAAATCTGTTAAAGTAACTTTCAAGACTAGGATGATGTGAGTCATACATTATTGGAGTTTCTACTTCCAATCCACCATACTCATGAATTTTCTCATTTACGTAACGCTCGATTAATGATTTGATTAGTCTTCCATTTGGATAAAATCTCATATTTCCTGAATCTGATGCTGGTTCATAGTCAGCAATCGCCATTTTTTTCATTAGTCTCACATGTGGCGGAGGCTCATCGACTGATCTTTTTTTTGCAGATTCATATTTTGCTAAAACTTCTAAATTCTTGTGTTTTGAAAAATTAAAGCTGCTAATATCATGCATTTTGCCATCAGGAGTCATTATATGCCAAAATGACTTGATTTTTGATTCAGTTTTTAGTGCAGTTGATGAATCATCAATACTTTCTTTTGTAATGACCTTAGAGTTTTCAGCCAGAGGGTGGCCCTTGACTTGCAATTTGTAGGATTTTGTCCATCCAAATGGTGCACGATAAACTTCTAGATCTGATGCAAGAGATTCCATTTCTTTTAAGACTAAGAGTGCAGTATTAGGAGATGCAAGATTTGAGCTTAGATGTGCATATGGATATAAGAGAAGTTTTTGGCAGTCAATTTTTTTCATCGAATCTTTAATTTGTAAAATAGCGTTTGATGCCACTGTTTTATCATCGCCTTCTTCAATTGCAACAAATACAACTACGATTTCTTCAAATCGTTTTGATTTAGGATCGATATCTTCTGCTGATGAAATCTCTTTTTTTATTGGACTATATTCGATATTGTCGCAGTGTAGTTGTAAAATCCGCATATTTTGACACTGAATATGTAATTGAATTAAATGTTATTGTGTATTCTGTTTTTTGCTTGCTTCTTTTAACGCTATTACAGAACGCAGAATTAGACTAGATAATCCAAGGTGTGATTTTAAAAAGTCAGCAGTTTGCTCAAGCGTACTTTTCTCTCCATATCCCTCATCATATAACATCTCAATTGAGTCCTTGTCTGTCTCTACAAGTGTTGTAATTAATGAAAAAGGACCTAGTTTTTCATCGATTTTTTCAATGTATTGCCTTAGCTGAACTGTCTTGATCTTAAAGCCTTGTTCTGTATAATTTCCTGATGAAAAAAGTGTTATTTTTTTGTCAGGTTCACGATTTACTCGTTGTGGATTTGTTAAATCGATTATTTTCATGATAAGCTTTTGTAAAATTTTTCCAAAATATTTCTTTTATAATAATCTAGTTCGATTCGCAAGTATTATTTACTCCTAGACAAGAGAATTTTCATTAATGGATCATCATCATTTCCGTGGAAAAAACATTCCTCACATAAAACTTGATCCAAAGATGGAAATCGAAGATTTGATCGAGGTTTATGCTAGCTCTGGATACAATGGACGTAAACTTGGCGAAGCTGCAAAAGTATATTCAAAAATGATCCAACAAGACGCCACGATATGCCTTACAGTTGCCGGTGCAATGACACCTGTTGGTTTTGGTGGGATAATCAAATCATTAATCGAGCTAGGTTTCGTTGATTGGATAATCACAACTGGTGCAAATGTATATCATGAAGATCACTTTGCGTGGGGTCTTCCGGTAAAACAAGGTCACTTTGATGTAGATGATATGATTCTTTATGAAAAAGAGATTGTTCGAATAAGGGATGTTTACATCAAATATTATGAAACGCTTGAGGCAGAAGATCAGATTGTTCAAAAAATGTTCAAAACAAACCTGGTCAATGAGTCATTTACAAGCGCAAGGCTTTGTAATATAATGGGAAAAATTAGTAAAGAAAAAGCAAAACATCCAGAACGAAGTTTTATTGTAAGTGCATATGAGTATGATGTTCCAGTGTATATTGGAACTTTGAGTGACTCTTCAGTAGCACTAAACATGGCATATCATAGATTGCACAATCAGATTTACCACCATGATTTTACAAAAGAGATACTAGAACAGGCTGCAATCCTGTATAACTCAAAAAAAGCAGGAATTTTAGAACTTGGCGGCGGAGTTCCAAAAAATACTGCACAGCAGACAGGGCCTCTATTGGACCAGATTTTAAGAAGAAATGATGGTGGCCAAGACTATATCATCCAAATTACAGATGCCCGTCCTGATACTGGCGGACTGTCAGGTGCTACACTTGAAGAAGGAAAGAGTTGGGGCAAAGTTCAGGATGCACATGAAGATACTGTAACGGTTTATGCTGATTCTACAATAGCGTTTCCAATACTTGCATGGTATGTTCTAAGCAAACACAAAAAAAGAAAACCAAAACGACTGTACGCAAAAATAGATTCTTACTATGACAAGCTTCAGCGTGATTTTTTTAAAACTACAAGAAAATTACAAAAACAACATCAACGATAGCTAGAATCTTTCATATCTTGCGCGTTCTAGTTCCCTATCATCTTTAGTTTCTTTTTTCCATTGTTTGTAGTGCTCTTTACATAATACCGATTTTTTGTTGCCTGATGGAACCCGCAAGCCAGCATTTTCAATCTTGGTAGTGTTTAAAGAACGAACTCCGTCATTGTTGCATCCTTCAACACTGCATTTTGCACCCTTGGCAATTACTCCCATGTTGCTTCTGTTACATGATATTATTTATACTTGAAAAAATGCGGTTGAATACTTTTGATATATTACGGTTTCATTAAATCTAAAAAACAATTTCAAAACAAATTTTACTAATTTCTAATGCCATAAATCGTTTATAAATAGGGTTAAATGCAAAATCACTCAATGGGTGGCGCAAAGAAAAAGTCTCCAGCACAGCAAGAAAAATCACAAACAGATGAGACTTCAAAAGCATCTGGAGCAAAGAAGAAAGGCAAAAAGCAGGAAAAATCTGAAGGTTCAAAGTCTGAAATTTCGGTTATGGTAAACGAAGAACAAGCAATGAAGTTCATTAAAGGCGCCAAAGTGCTTACTGTCCAAGAACTTGCAAGACAAACAGGTGTAAAAATTTCTGCTGCCAATTCATATTTGAAAAAATTGCTTGCATCAGGTACTGTTAAAAGAATAGGTGGCCATAGTGGACACCAGATATATCAACCAGTAGCTGGATAAAGCGAAAAAATATCTCCTGATTTTACGTTCTTTAACGCATCTATGTTTGAGGTGATTTTACCAAGCGGACTCATCGCTTTTGTAGATATTGTATCTTCAAAGAAAAAACAGATGCTTCCATTGTTTGGCAAAAATGCAATATCTCCTTTTTTGAACTCTTTTCGCTGTCTTTCGATTCCAGACTCTATTGATGATTCAACATAGACAATTCCATTTGTTAAAAGATGTGCGTTTCCTTCAAGAGGTAATTTTCGTGATATAATTCCAACAGTACGCGGAGAAAGATGACGTTTTAGCTCACAATCAAGCTTTGCCTTTTCTTTTATCTCAAGGATAAGTTTTATTTTTGATACAGAAGACTCCACTCTGCCAAGTGTTGAATCTCATTATTTATTCGTAAAGTTGGCTTGGAATATATAACGGACTTTGCAAGTTTTTGACACTTGTCTGAGGCAAATGATCAAGAGGTAGTGTTAGAAGAAACTGAAGAAGTAGAAGAAGAACCTGCTCCTGTTATAATTCAAGAAGTAGAAGAGGAGCCAGCTGTAGCCCAACAAGTTACTGATGCAATAACAGCATATAGAAAAGTCAGAGAAGCAGGAAAAGAGCTTTCAGAAAAAGAAAAAGATCAGATTGACAAAGAATGCAAGATAATTCAAGATAGAGAAGTTATTGAAATTGACCCTATACATGAAGCAAAAGAAATTCCTGCTACAGGGAAAGGAAAGGTGCAGATCGGACCGCCGACTCTGACAAGATTTGAAAAGGCAAGAATTATGGGAGCAAGAGCACTACAACTTTCACTAGGGGCGCCAACCTTTATACCAATTCCAAAAGATGCAAGAACCTCACTTGATATAGCTATGGAAGAGCTTGAGCGCAAAGCAATCCCAATTACTGTGAGAAGGGTACTTCCAAATGGTGATTATCAAAATATTCCGATCGAGTATTTTGATTAATGGATGAATCATCGATAAAATTTAAAAGAAAAAATTCTTGTGATAAATTGCTCATGGCAGATATGGATCTAGCAGTTACATCAATTATAACAGATGAAAAGGTAGATTTTCACAAAAATGTTTTTTTTATTCGTAATGAAAATGTCATGAAGAATGTGCTTGAGGTAATGGAATTGCTTGGGAGAACAGGTGAAATTATTATTAAAGCAAAAGGAACTGCGATACCAACTGCTGTTGCAGTAGCAAACATAATAACAGAAAAAATGCTGAATGGAAACTCACGAATTCAGAAGATTACAGTTGATAGTGAGATTCCAAATGGGATAGGAAAAATGCTATCAACAATTGAGATTATTTTATCAAAATAAAAATCTAGTATACGCTTCCTGGTCCCTTTAGAAGCATGTTTTCACATTCTTTGCATATAGTTTCATCTATATGTGATTCTAAATTGTGATGTATATCACAAATTAACAAACTGGATTTGATATAATTACACAATCCAATAAATTTTGAGAGACTTGCTGGTGTGTATGCCATATTTGATGCAAGGTTATCACTAATCTCATCAATCATCTTTGCTACTTGTCCTTCTGATAATAGTTTTGAAATTAGCTTTGGATCCCCTCTTGTTCCCCTGATGTAGTTACTAACTGCAGCTTGTGTAACTCCCAACATCTTTGAGATTTCATCTTCTCGAATTTTATGAGTATCTGCTAGTTTTTTTGCCAAAATTGCTCGGAGTGCAGGAATTAGTGTTTTTGATTCAATTTCTGCTGGAAGTAACATGTATGCAATGTATTTTCCAAAATATTTAAAGCTACTAATCAAAACAATGAACTAGTGGAAAATTCTAGTTAGACATGATTTGACTAAATTCATAGCTGAAGCTAACATAATAACAAGATCAAAACTTAATTTGACTGTACTGAATTAGAAATGGTGGAGAATTTTTCTTCTGAGCTCTATAATCTTCTTAAAAATGCTACCATAAACTGCAGATCAGAGTGTATTTCTCTTTCTGGCGGTCTGGATAGTAGTATACTTGCATATTATCTAAAAGGAAAAAAGATCACATCAATTGCAGTAATTGCAAAGGACTTTGTTGCAACTGATCTAACTTATTGCCAGATGATTGCAAAAAATTTTGATTTCACATTATATCTGAAAACTGTAACTACTGAAGAACTACTAAAAGGAATTGAAGAGACTATAAAGATTTTAAAAATTTTCAATGATATTGAGATTAGAAATGCAATTGTTATGTATATTGCACTAAATGTGGCTAAAGAAAAAGGTCTTACAGGCATAATTACTGGAGATGGGGCGGATGAGCTCTTTGCAGGATATAACTTTTTATTAAGAAAGAAAGATGAAGACGCCCAAAAAGATCTTGAACGCATTTGGAAGGTGATGCATTTTCCAACAGAAAAGATAGGATCCGCACTTGGAGTCAATGTAGAATCCCCTTTTTTAGACGATAAGGTAAGAAAATTTGCAGAAAAGCTGCCAATAAGTATGAAGATCAGAGACGAAGGAGGCAAAAAATACGGCAAATGGATACTACGTAAAACATTTGAGCAGAAAATTCCAAAATCAATTGTCTGGAGAGATAAATCTCCAATGCAAGATGGCGCTGGCACATCAGGGCTTGTGACTATGTTTGACTCTTTAATCTCAGATGAGATGTTTAATATAAAAACAAAAGAGATTCAAAGTTCAGACAAAGTTAAGATAAGAACAAAGGAATCACTTCACTATTACACTATCTATAGAAAATATTATGCGCCGCCATACACACTTCATGCTTTACCACGAAAGTGTCCATTTTGTCAGTATTCTATAGATGAAAATTCAAAATTTTGTCGAATGTGTGGAAGCTATCCTGTATGAGCATTTTTTTTCCATTTTCCTGGTTTTTTTACAAAAATTCGTCTGCAACCATTACAACAAAAATAATATTTTTTTCCATCATGCTCATGGACTAGTGCCAAGCTTTCATCGAGCTCAATTCCACATACAGGATCAACCGGCACAACTCTCAGCCTAATTTTTTATATTTATACATACTGACAGCAGTTTATGATGTTAGTTTTTTTACTAACTCGGTAAAATGGATCTCTGACATTTGGGGAATTTTTGTAATTTCTAAATTTTCTCTAACATGGGATTCTAATTTGTGCCCAACAAGTGGTGCCAACACACCTGGTGTTGAGCGTATAAATTGCAAACATCGCTGTGATGGCATTAAATTATCAAACTCTGGAATTACTCCTTGGCCTAGTAATCTACCCTGCATTAGTGGTACGCTAGTAAAGACACCAATGTTGTAAATCTTTGCTGCTTCCAAAATTGATACATCTTTTCCATCTACTTGTTGATTTTTTATCATGTATGCTTGATCAAGATACATGTTAAATGGCAATTGTATAAATCTGAATCCATGATTGTCCCCACCTGTTTGTTTTGCTAACTCTAAAACATCAGATAAAAGAAGAAATTGCGGATCATCTTTTTTTACTCTAAAACATTGCCACGTAGCTAATCCATAGAATTTGATAGTTCCTTTTTGTCTTTGTGATTCATAAAACTCAAAAACATTTTTTAGGTTTTCCATAAATTGCGCTTTTGTGATATCTTGAATTTGGCCTTCAACTGCATTATGCAAGTAAATCAAATCAAGGCAATCTAAACCAAGATTTTTTCTACTACGATTAAGCTGGTCTTCAAGATATGAGACTGTCATACAATGATAACCTGACGAAATGTCGTTTGGTTTTATTATGCCAGTTTTTACGTATTCGCGATTAACGTATGACCAAAAATCTTCATTGATGTCACCATCGTTTGTAACATAACCATTTTTTGTGCTAATGAATACATCGTCTCTCTTAATCCGTCCTTCATTAATTAATGCCGCAATGGCTTTTCCAACTGATCTCTCTGCCTTTTGAAAGCGATAATTAATTGCAGTGTCAATCACATTTATTCCAGCCAAAACCGATTGTTTTACTGCATTTTCTACCAGAACATCGGTATTTGAGTCAGGATTGCCAAGATATGTTCCAATTCCAACGTTTGACAGTGTCAAGTTCTGTATTTTACGAAAGTTTTCTTGGTTTGCAGTACTTTTTTTTGCAAAATTTACTGTTCCTTCCTGTGTAGCATGTCCTTTAATCATAATAAGAGTAGAAAATAACGCGATTTATTTGTAGAGACATCTTCAAAACAACATCATCTCAACAAAATTAGAACATCATCAAATTAATTGACATCGATCATTTTTATGATCGCGTTTTTTGCTGATTTGATTTATGTTTTTGGAAAAAATTACTGTAAAAAATTCCATTAATAGCGTAAAAAGTCGTGACTTGTACCATATAATGCGTATGAAATCCCAGTTTCAAAAATAATGGCAACGTCAAGAGCTAAACGAAGTGCAGCAGCTAAGAAGGCTGCACGTACTCGAAAGAGAAATGCAGCATTAAAAGCAGCAGCGAGAAAAGCTGCTGCATCAAGACGAAGACGTCGTGCAGCTGCACTGAAAGCCGCAAGAAGACGAAAACGAAGTGGCGGCAAGAAAAAATCTGCTAAAAGGCGACGACGATAGTCGTTCCTTTAATTCTTTTTTCTTAGAACAACAAATTTTAAAGTTATTTTATTGTGGTAATTTGTAAAAGCCACTAAAAATAAAACCCAACACAAAAAGTAATCCAGTTAACCTGCTATACAAAAGAGTAGAATTCATAATTGGCAGTAATTTTTGTATGTCATCAAAACTATGTTTCAAGATTTTTCCACTTTTAACTAAAATTGGCAATGTTAAAAATACAATTAAACAAAATGTTGGAAAAATCCCAAGTGTAATCCCAATACCAATCACAGCGTAGCAGATTGTTGGAAATATCCAGTAAACATTAGTTGCTTTTTTCTTGCCAAAAAGTATCACTAATGTTCGTCTTCCTTTCGCTTTATCTGCATCATGGTCAGGAAATGAGGTAATAAAAAGAACAAGCGACGATAATACTCCAATCACAATACCTCCCATAATAGAAGTTGAGGTTATCTGTGATGATTGGATAAAGTAGGTGCCAAGAACAATCACCGTGCCTTTAACTGCTACAAAAAATTCAGCCAACCCAGAATCAACAATTTTAGTAGAGTAAAAGTAGATTGACAACACGGCAAATGCAAGAAGGATTGCAATTATTACTCCATCTATAATGATAAAATAACTTCCAATCAATGATCCAATTACAAGTGATAAAATGCCAGCTTTGTATACTTGTGATGGTTCCAGTAATCCTTCAGGGAGTACTCCCGTTCCTCCACTTATCTTTGTGCGTTGTGTTTGTAAATCAATTCCACGTTTAAAGTCCCAATAATCATTGAGTAGATCAACACTGGCATGTAGTGCAAGTACTCCTCCAAATGTCAATATGGCATGTAAGAAATCAATTTGGTTTATCTGCCACCAACTAATTGCTAGTCCAACAGATACTGCAATAACTGATGATAAAAGAAATCTGATTCTAATTACTCGAAGCCACGCTGATAGCATTATACTAGTGACTCGTTACTTACTCTGATTGGTTTTCTTCCATTGAATCCAGAATCTTTTTCATGCCAAAATTTTATTTCAGTTTCACCATATTTCCAACACAACCATACGTCTTCATCAAAACGTTGTGATGGAAAATCAAGAAGGCCATCATCTATGCTTTTAATGACAACGCCGGTGTTTTCAAGATCTTCAATGTCTTGGTAAAGTTTTGTCACAGAAGAATTTAGCTTTTGTTTTAGTAGTACATAATTTTCAAATGTTCTAGGTGTAACAAGTGATGCCTCAAGTTCTTGTTCAATTTTTATTACTTCATCTTTTTGCGTGAGAATTTTTTTAAATTTTTCAATTACTGTTGGCAGTATTTTATTCGCACTAGCAATTGTAAAATATGTAAACATATGTTAGTACGAAAATTTTGGTTAATTAAAAGTATTAGCCAACTAGAATGTATCTTTATAGATGGCATAATATCATTAAATTCATGAATATTGATGAACAACTAGAACAGATTATTGAACAAACAATTCAAGGAGTAGTTACAACTATTCCAACACATCTTGAAGAAATTGAACAAAATAAAGAAACCCTCAAAGTAAATGATCCAAAAGAATTTGTTTATGGCCTGATTATGGGCATGGGATTAGGCATGGCAAGTGCACTCATGACTACAATTACTAACCAAATACCGACTATTGAAGAGCAGATCAAGGTAAGAGACATGATTTACAAGAAAATACCTCTTATTCGAGAACAAATTTACAAATGAATGTCACATTTACCAAAAAAGAAACCATGTTTCTCGAGAGCCTTGAAGAGTGTCGTATGGCTACATCACATGAGGACATACCTCATGTAAAACCCGTTTCTTTTGTATTATACAATAATACAATATACATTGCAACAGATTATGATACAAGAGCGTTCAAAAACTTGAAAAAAAATCCAAAGATTGCAATTTCAATTGATGAGTATGTGCCAGGTGCTCATAGAGCAATTTGTATACAAGGTGATGCCAAAATACTTGAAAAAGGCAAAGAATTTTTAGAAATCTACAATGTGTTTTATAAAAAATTTGAATGGGTAAGAAACCAACCATGGAAGGAAGGTGAAGCACCGTTTATCAAAATAATTCTTACAAGTAAATCAAGTTGGGGCTTAAAATAACATATAATATTATAATGAGTTGATGATCATTGTTGATTTCGTTTTTTAATGATTATAAAATACCAATAATTGTATTTTTATTTTTTTGTACAATTCAGCAAGCAAATGCAAATGAAATTGTTCTTGAAAAAAATTTTGCTGGATATTTTGATTCTGATGGAATTTATACTGTGGTCGGTAAAATTAACAATGCACAAGAATATCCTGTAATTCCTATTATTACTATAACGATTGAGGATAACGCTAGCATAATTTCTGAATCATATCAACTTAGTACAATTTATCCAACATCAGATCAGCCATTCAAGTTCAAGTTTCCTCAAGTTGTTAGCACAAATCCAACATTAAAAGAACCACGAATTTTGTTTAATGCCGTAGAAAATAAAATGCCACTAAATGTTGAGGTAATTTATGATGATACGCTTGTTACACATAAAGACGGGCATAAAACTGGGAGAATAATCAATAATGGAGACAAAACAGTAGAGAATGTAAAAATTTACGCCCTCATTTATGATTCAAATTGGAAATTACTTGACATGGGGAAAAATATTGAAATGATTAAAAAAATTGAACCTGGACAAATTGTTGATTTTTCAATGTATCCAGATCCGCTTTTTGGCTCACAAGCACAGTACTATAGCTGCTTTGTAATTGGAGACGAGGCAATAATTCCCGTAAATACTATACGACATGGCAAAGAATACAACTACAGATATGATTCGGGGATATGGTTTGCGTATCCAGAATTCAATGAGGATGGCACATCACTTTTAATGAAAATGCAAAATAGCTGGCCACTTGAAATGTACGCAAATTTTGAATTCCCAAAATTATCCGATGTTGAAAAGTTTGAGGTATACTTGAATAATGAACAGATTAAATCAATCCAGAGTATTGATGAGTTTGGTAATTGGCATGTTGCCTTTGTAATGGCACCTCACACATCAGGAAATCTTTTGATAAATGGGTTTGGAGAATCTGTTAAAACGCAGCAAAAAGATGATGTAAATACAATACAAAACAATAATGATTATCTATATTATGTTGGAGGAATAATTTCTGCTGCAATAATAGCAGGTACGTTTGTTTTTTATCGAAATAAAAGAAAAATTCCTAAAGTTTAAAATTATTATATTATATAGTAAATTCATCACCAATTATGAATAAAATAAAATGTTCTCACATACTTGTCAAAAAACAAAGTGAAGCGCTTACCATACTTGAACAATTAAAAAAAGGCGAAAAATTTGGTAAGCTTGCACGTGAGCTTTCAATTGATTCAGGCAGTGCAAAGCGAGATGGTGATCTTGGCTATTTTGGTCGAGGAGCAATGGTAAAACCATTTGAAGAAGCTGCCTTCAAACTACAGGTCGGAAATATTTCAGAACCAGTTAAAACAGAATTTGGATATCACATAATCAAACGACTGGCTTAAAAATAGGCATCAAGAACGTCTGGAGACTCTTGCAGACGTAATTCCTTAGATATTTTATCTCCCATACTCTGTGCTGCGCTAATCTTTCTTTTTCCAATCCAATAATACGTTTCATCAATCGTATCTTTAGCTATTAGTACGATTAGTTTCCCGCTATCTTTTCTTCCTGTCCTTCCCTTTCTTTGGATATATCTTATTGAGCTTGGTACATTATCATAAAACACAACTAGATTAACCTCTGAAATATCAAGGCCTTCTTCGCCAACTCGTGTTGCAATCAAGACCTTGTACTCACCGTCCCGAAATTTTCTTACAGTTTCAATCTGTTTTTTTTGTTTGAGACCAGTTTCACCTGCTTTACCAATCAAAAATCCAGCAGAAATTCCCATTTCGGTTAGTTTTTGATGTAGTATTTCAACTGAATCACGATAGCTTGTAAAAACCAATGCCTTGCCTGTTATAGATTGGAGAATTTCTTTTAGTTTTACTATTTTGCTATGTTCAATTCCAATTTTTTGTGCATTCTTTGCAAGAGAGATAGCGTGTGTGAAGTTTTCATCGGCTTCAAATAGATCACGTATTCCAACTCCTTTTTTTTCTCTAGTTCTCTCACAAAAGCGTAGAAAAGATGTTATTCCATGAGATTCAAGAATGTTTAATGCGTAATGGATTCTAATTGCAGTAAAGAGAGGCTTTGCGGATTTACGATTTTGTTTTAGTACATAATCTCTCACTCGTAAAAGTTGCGAGAGAGATTTATTATCAGAAACATGAATTCCGTTTCTTTTTAATTCTGCATATCTTTGGTCGAGTGCTTTTTTTATATAGTTTTGAATTTCTTTCATTGCGGGAGGAAGATCAACACTAATCCATTGTGTAGTTGTTTGCTGAATGTATGGCATTACATCAGAACTAGATTCATTTCTTTGTGCAATATTTGAAATGTAAAGTGTTTTTATGATTTCTTTTGCTTTTTCTTTTTCGCTTGGCAATGTAGCAGTCATTGCCATTATTCTTGCATTTGTATGTGCAAATCGTTGCGCTATTCCAGAATATGCGTAATCCCCAATAGTTCTATGAGCCTCATCAAAGATTATAAGATTAAATTGATTTGGTGATACAAGCTGCCTGTCTAGGTCATTTTTTGTTATTTCAGGGGTTGCACAAATAATGCTATTTTCCCAATTTTTTCTGCGTTTTGTTATAACATCTTCACCTGTAACAAGTGAGATATCTTCTATGGTAAGATTATTTTTCAAGAATTCATAATGTTGATTTGCTAAAACACGAGTTGGTGCAAGAAATAAAATTCCACCTGTTGATTTTGTAAGATATTCAGCAATAACTTGGAGTGCAACTGCCGTCTTGCCAAGTCCAGTAGGTAAAACAATGAGGCAGTTTTCAGATATTGCTTGGTTTGCAAGATTGACCTGATAGTCTCTTTTTTCAATCGAGTTTTTTTTGATATATCTATGTTCTATATACTCTAAGGCAAAGCATCTCCTTTTGTTAGGATTTATCAGATAATTGATTTTATGGTTTCGTGTAGTAGTTTAGTAGCTTTTACTTAAAATCAAATGATCGAGTTTTCCCGAAACTTAATCCCATTTCTTATATTATAGGAATCGCCATTTTTTACAATGGCAAAGTCATTTGAAAGGCCTGATTGGGATGAATATTTCATGCTTCAGGCTGAGCTTGCAAAGCTACGATCAAACTGCATTACAAGGCACGTTGGTGCAGTTATTGTTAGAAATAATCGCCAAATTGCAACAGGCTATAATGGTACACCGCCAGGAGTAAAAAATTGCTATGAAGGTGGCTGTAAACGCTGCCAACTTAGGATGGAAGGAAAGTTGGAATCTGGTGCAGCACTTGATAGGTGTTTGTGCAACCATGCGGAGGCAAACGCAATAATGCATTGTGCCATTCTAGGGATAGAGGCAGGATCAAGTGATGCTATACTATACACTACATTTGTTCCATGTTTAGAATGTACAAAAATGGCAATCACCATTGGAATTAAAAAAGTAGTATGTCTTGACTCTTATCCTGAAACAGATTTTGAGCTCATTAAAGAAGCTGGTGTTGAAGTAGTAAAACTAGATAAGAAAAAGATTCAACGATGGGCAAGTGAGCTTGTCAAAGATTATGATATGAAATGAAATTGAAAATAAGATTATGATGCAAACTGAACAAAAACAAGAGATGTCAATACCAACATCATTACTAGTGTCTGCAACTTATGATAACCAAAAAAAGTCTGCAGTTTTAAAATTTTATGAGCCAAAGTCACAAAAAATAATTCTCTGGGCCGATGAAACTGGGCACAAACCATATTGTTTTTCAAAATTAGATCCTACTGAACTTGGGTTTTTATCAAACAGAGAAGATGTTTTAAAAATTGAACAGATCACACGCCATGATTTACTCAAGGATTCAAATATCAAAGTATCAAAGATAATTGTAGCTGATCCTTTAGCAATAGGCGGCACACAGACAGATAAGAGTCTTAGAAACATAATTGAGACATGGGAATCTGACATCAAATATTATGAAAATTATCTATACGATATGTCGCTTATTGTTGGCAAATATTATAAAATTGAAAATGGCAAGATAATTCCACAAGATCAAGAAATCTCTGACGAAGTGCGTCTTGCACTAAAAAGCATGTTATGGGACAAGCTAACTGGCAATCATGTTGTTAATGCAAATGAATTTCAAAAATATACTTCAGAATGGGCAGATCTTCTAAACCAACCAATCCCTAAAATAAAAAGACTGAGTTTTGATATTGAAGTAGAAGCACAAGCTGGAAGAATTCCCGATGCAAAATTGGCAGAAAACAAAGTTACTGCGATAGGATTTGAAGGTTCTGATGGCTTTAAGCAAGTATCTGTTTTAAGAAAAAAAGATGTTGAAGAAGGAAAAAACGAATTGCCTTCGAATGTAAAGATTATCTTTTATGATGCTGATAAAGAAAAAAATATGATTTTAGATGCATTTAGAATAATTTCAGAATATCCTTTTGTAATTACCTATAATGGTGATGAGTTTGATATGCCATATCTATACAATCGTGCAGAAAGACTCGGTATTTCAAATAATGACAATCCATTGTACATGATGAGAGATTCAGCCACACTAAAACATGGTGTACATATTGACTTGTATCGAACATTTTCTAATCGTTCATTTCAGATATACGCGTTTAGTCATCAATATACTGACTTTTCACTTGATAGTGTAGCAAGTGCATTACTAAATGAATCAAAAATTGATTATGGGGTAGACCTTGAAAGCCTAAACCTCCATCAGCTTGCAAATTATTGCTTTAATGACGCACGTCTTACGCACAAACTTACAAGCTTTAACAATGATTTGCTAATGATGCTTCTTGTTGTAATATCAAGAATAGCTAGAATGCCAATTGACGATATTGCAAGAATGGGGGTATCTCAATGGATTCGTAGTTTATTATATTATGAACATAGACAACGCAATGCTTTGATTCCAAGAAGAGCAGAGCTTGAAACAAAATCTGCCGGCGTATCAACTGACGCGATAATCAAAGACAAAAAATATCGAGGTGGACTAGTTGTCGAACCTGAAGAAGGGATTCATTTTAATGTTGTAGTAATGGACTTTGCAAGTCTATATCCAAGCATTATCAAAGTTAGAAATCTATCATACGAAACTGTACGATGTCCACATGATGAATGCAGAAATAACAAAATTCCTAATACTACACATTGGGTTTGCACCAAACGAAACGGTATGACAGCAATGCTAATTGGTTCTCTAAGAGATCTGAGGGTGAATTATTACAAAAGCTTGTCAAAAAATCCATCATTTTCTGAAGAGCAAAGACAACAGTATACGGTAGTAAGCCAAGCGCTCAAGGTTATTCTTAATGCAAGCTATGGAGTCATGGGTGCAGATATTTTTCCGCTTTACTATCTTCCTGCAGCAGACGCAACCACAGCAACGGGCAGGCACATAATTTTACAGACTATTAAAAAATGTGAAGAAACTGGGATTAAGGTCTTATATGGTGATACAGATTCATTGTTTTTAAAAAACCCGATTGAGCAGCAAGTTCAAAAAGTTATTGAGAATGCAAAAAAAGAACATGGTGTAGATTTGGAAGTTGATAAAGAGTATCGATATGTGGTACTCAGTAAAAGAAAGAAAAACTATCTTGGTGTAACAAAAAATGGAACTGTTGATGTAAAAGGGCTAACAGGAAAAAAATCACATACGCCTCCATTTATCAGAACTTTGTTTTATGAAATCCTAGACATATTATCAAAAGTTGAAACTGTAGAGAATTTTGAAAATGCTAAAAAACAGATTAGCAACAAAATTTCAGAATATGCAAAAAAAGTGCAAGCAAGGGAAATCCCTCTGTCAGAACTTGCCTTTAATGTAATGATAAGTAAATCTCCATCTGAATATGTTAAAACTGTTCCACAGCATATACGTGCGGCAAAACTTCTTGAATCAATGAGGGAAATAAAAAAAGGAGATATCATATCATATGTGAAAATCATTAACAAGCCAGGTGTTAAACCAGTTGAGATGGCAAGACCTGATGAAATTGATTCGTCAAAATATATGGAATTTATGGAAAGCACTTTGGATCAAATTACTTCTTCGATGGATCTTGACTTTGATTCCATAATTGGCAAACCAAAACAAATGGGTCTTGACCAATTTTTTTGGAATTAGTCGATAGAGAATTGTTGACTATACTAAAATAGGGTCACATTACGGATTATTCGATGTTGTTTGATGAATTCTCATTAGGAATTCTTGCGATAATTGCCAGCATTATAGTTTTAGCTGCATGGTTACCTCAAATTGTTAAAGGCTACAGAACAAAGAAACTTGATGATGTTTCTGCGTATTTGATGATATTAATTGCATCTGGAGGTGCTTTATGGCTTGTGTATGGATTTGAGATAAATGATCTTTACATCATTGGAGTAAATGTAGGCATAATCATACTTACAATGATAACACTTGGTCTAAAAATAAAATATAAAAAAAACATCTCTAAATCAATATAGTGTCAATTTTTAAATAATAAAATAGTGAGGGCACAAAAAATGCCCTCACACTTTGGCATGGCAGACGCATTCAATGAATGCTAACACAAATACGAGCATAATAAAAAAAGCCTTACGTAGAATTCATACTTGATATAATGTTTGAACAACAAATATTACCATAATTTCCATTACACGAAGCATTGTTGTTTATTATCAATTGTAAAAACTACCAAGAAATATCTGGAGATAACATAGTAAAATTAGCCAAAATAACTGGAAAGATTTCCAAAAAATATAAAGTAAAGATTGCTTTAGCACCACCTAATCATCTTTTGGCAAAAATAACTAATCTTTCAGTTCCAGTCTTGGCTCAACATGTAGATAATACCAATATGGGAAGTACGACTGGCTTTATGATCCCAGAATTACTAAAAGCATCAAAGATTGCAGGGTCACTTATCAATCACAGCGAGCACAGAATACCAAGTACAGACATTAAACAACTTGTCTTAAGATTACGCAAACTGAAAATGGTGTCAGTGGTTTGTGTAAAAAATATTGTTGAAGCACAAAAATATGCAAAACTAAATCCAAACTATATAGCTATTGAACCATCAGAGCTAATTGGATCTGGAAAAGCTGTATCAAAAGAAAGACCTGAGCTTGTCACAAAAGCTGTTGTCGCAGTAAAAAACGCAAATAACTCTACAAAACTATTATGTGGTGCAGGGATTGTTGCAGGGGAGGATGTGGAAAAAGCTATCCAGCTTGGTGCAAAAGGCATACTTGTTGCAAGTGGAATCATCAAAGCAAAAAATTGGGAAAAAATAATTGTAGAGTTTACCAAGGCAATGATATAAAACACCCTGAATTTGATAATCAAAGGATAAATCATGAAGCATGTGTATTTTTTTAACGAAGGGGACGGTAAAAACAAAAAACTCCTAGGTGGTAAAGGAGCAGGCCTGTGCGAAATGACTCGACTAAAGTTACCAGTGCCCCCAGGCTTTGTTATTACAACCGAAGTTTGTAAAAATTATTACAAAAATAATAAAAAATTACCATCTGGGCTTTTTTCTGAAGTCAAAAAAAATATTGTGAAAATAGAAAAACAAACTGGGAAAAAATGGAATTCTAAGGAAAATCCACTGCTTGTTTCGGTACGATCTGGCGCCGCAATATCAATGCCAGGCATGATGGATACTATTTTGAATTTGGGTCTAAATGATGAAACAGTAGAAGGCCTTGCAAAAAAGAGCAACAATCCAAGATTTGCGTGGGATTCGCATCGAAGATTTATTCAGTTATTTGGTAAGGTGGTATTTGGCGTAGAGGATAAAAAGTTCGATGTAGTTTTAGAAAATACCAAAAAAAATCAAGCTGTCGAATTAGATAGCGAGTTAAATGAAACCTCGTTAAGAAGCATAGTAATGCAGTATATGAAAATCTGTGAAGAATATACAGGAAGGTCATTTCCATCAAATCCAGATGAACAGCTTGAATTGGCAATAAAGGCAGTTTTTAACAGCTGGATGGGCGAAAGAGCACTAGTTTATCGTGAAAAAAACAACATTACAAAAGACATTGCTGATGGAACTGCCGTAAATGTTGTTGCAATGGCATTTGGAAATATGGGAAATGATAGCTCGACAGGAGTCATATTTACACGAAATCCAGGAAACGGCACAAACAAGATTTTTGGCGAATATCTCATAAATGCTCAAGGAGAAGATGTGGTAGCGGGGACTAGAACTCCAAAACAAGTAGATGAAATGAAAAATGAACTTCCTGAAACCTATAAACAATTACTAAAAACTTGCAGTAAACTGGAAAAACATTACAAAGAGCCACAGGATATTGAATTTACTGTAGAGCAGGGAAGATTCTATCTTTTACAAACACGTTCTGCGAAAATGAATGCTGTAAGCATGGTAAAAACATCAGTTGACATGGTCAAAGAAAAACTAATAACAAAAGATAGAGCTGTTCTAAGATTACAAGCAGAACAGCTAGAGCAACTATTACACAAAACAATTGATCAAAACAGTGTAAAAAATTACGATAAAGTTGCAAAAGGAATAGCTGCCTCCCCTGGTGCTGCAAGTGGCATTGTAGTGTTTGATGTAAAAAGAGCTGTGGCAATGGGCGAAAATGGTGCGAAAGTTATTCTGGTAAGAGAAGAAACAAAGCCTGAAGATGTCCCTGCCTTTTTTGCATCTGTAGGAATCTTGACAAGTCGAGGAGGAAAAACATCTCATGCAGCTGTTGTGGCAAGAGGAATGGGAAAACCATGCATCGTGGGATGTTCTGAGTTAAAAATTGACTATGAAAATAAAAAATGCGTTGCAAATAGTAAAACAATTTTTGAAGGAGATGCGGTTACAATTGATGGTAGTAGTGGCGAGATTTTTGTGGGCGAGGTTCCTACAGTAGAACCAAGAATTACAGAGGATTTTAAAACTATACTTTCTTGGTCAGAAAAAATAAAAAAAATTGGAGTTAGAGCCAATGCAGATACGCCAGAGGCTGCATCATTAGCAAGAAAATATGGTGCAAAAGGAATAGGTCTTTGCAGAACAGAGAGAATGTTCAATGCACGAGATAGAATTGGGTTATTTGTAGATATGATTATGGCAAAAACCCTAGAAGAGCGCAAATCAATACTTGAAAAATTAGGCGAATTGCAAAAAAGTGATTTTATCAAAATTTTAAAAGAGATGGAAGGATATCCCGTCACCATACGATTACTAGATCCACCACTACATGAGTTTCTCCCAAATCCAGAAGAGTTAATGAATAAAATTCACAGATTGGAAAAAACTAATTCTACAGGTGAAATCGAAGAAGCTAAACAAGTGTTGGAGAGGGCCAAAGAGCTTTCAGAAATCAATCCAATGATGGGACATCGTGGAGTAAGAGTTGGAATAACATATCCAGAGATTTATGAAATGCAAATAAATGCTGTGTTTGAAGCAGCTGCTGAGCTTGTCAAACAAAAGATTAATGCACGCCCACAGATTATGGTTCCCCAAGTAGGCAGTATTTCTGAGCTCAAGCACATCAAAAAAATTTATGATCGCATAAAATCAGAGACAGAAAAAAAACACAAAATGAAACTTAAAGTAAACTTTGGAACAATGCTTGAAGTAGTAAGAGCATGTCTTACCGCAGATGAACTTGTGAAAACTGCCGAATTCTTTAGTTTTGGAACAAATGATCTTACTCAAGCAGTATTTAGTTTTAGTAGAGAAGATGTAGAGGCAAAATTTCTCCCTGAATATCTTGAAAAAGAGATGTTTGAACGAAGTCCATTTCAATCAATTGATGTTAATGGGGTAGGCAACCTAATGAAAATTGGTATTAGGGAGGGAAGAAAAATCAAGCAAGAGCTCGAGATAGGCATATGCGGTGAACATGGAGGAGATCCTAATTCAATAGTGTTTTGCCATAACTCTAATCTCAGTTATGTTAGTGCATCACCACATAGAATTCCTATTGCTATAGTATCTGCAGCTCAAGCAGCATTATTAGAAAAAAAGCAAAGAAAGCGATAACCAGATATTCAAATTAAGATTTAATTAGATAAATGCTTCCAAGACTAGATTCCATAAAACAAGCAAGAATAAAGCTAGGTTTAACACAAAAACAATTAGCAAATATGGTTGATGTTAGTACCTCAATGATCAATCAAATTGAATCGGGGCGAACACATCCAAGTTATGATACAGCTAGAAAAATATTTGACAGTCTTGCAACATTGGAAGGAAAACTTTCACCAAACAAAGCAGTCGATATTTGCAGTAAAGAGATTATAAAATTAAAATCAACTAACTCGTTACATGATGCAATAAAACTAATGCGAAAACTCTCTATAAGTCAGATTCCAATCTTTAATGGTAAAGAGCCAATAGGGGTTGTAACAGAAGACGGTATCGTAAAACATTTAGATGAAAATGAAGACCATTGGAAAAAAATAAAATTATCAGAAGTTATGGAGGCACCTCCACCTATTGTAGATTACAAAACACCAGCCAATGCACTTGTGCCTTTGATTAGATTTTCAAAATGTATACTGGTATCTAAAAATTCAAAAATTTATGGCATTATAACTGCCTCAGATACTTTGAAGATGATGGAATAAGTTTAGTTATTAAGGATGTGAGCAAAGTTCTGCTAGAACACCATGTAATGATTTTGGATGAATAAATGTAACTTTTGTTCCAGCAGAACCAGATCTTATCTTACCAAGAAACTGAATTCCACAGCCTTGCATACGTTCTACTTCGCCTTCAATGTTATTTGTTTCAAGTGCCATATGGTGTAATCCCTCTCCCTTTTTTTCAAGAAATTTTTTAATTGGGCTTGCGTCATTCGTTGGTTCCATCAACTCAATTCGTCCATTATCAAGATGAATTATTGCTATTTTCACTCCTTCAGATTCAACTGTTTCAAATTCTACACTGTCAATACCTAGTGCTTGTTGATACTCTTTTGCAGCAGATTCCACATCATTTACTGCAATTGCAATATGATCAATTTTCATTTTAAAATATCTCCTTTGGCCTATATTCCCCAAAGACTTCTCTGAATGTGTTGCTAATTTCACCAGTTGTTGCAAACGCCTTTACAGATGCTAGTATGTAAGGCATGAGATTTTCTTC
>VHBM01000012.1 GCA_016871975.1 Nitrososphaerota archaeon
CCAGAAATCTTGTAGTATCTTAACAAAAAGGAAAGATTTGCCGAGTTTGGAAATTTTGGTGCACTGCCAAACCCGCCAAACACTGGATCACCTATCTGAATCAGGTTTATTGCAGCCTCATCTAAAATTGATTTTTCAAGCTTTGCGGGAGTGGTTATTTGTTCGGTTTTTTGTAATGTGCTAAGAAAATTTTCTGCGGCTTTTTGCACATCTTGTGGTTTTTCCTTCCATGCCTGTGAGAGTTGCCTTAGTATGCTGCCAAATCCTGGCCTCCCATAGGAGTCAAGAGGCGGAAAGTATGTTCCTACATAGAAGGGCTTTTGATCAGGCGTAAGAAAGACACTTAGTGGCCATCCTCCTTGGCCTGTTGCAATCTGGCATGTCTTTTGATAAATATCATCAATGTCAGGTCTTTCTTCTCTGTCAACTTTGATGTTGATAAAATTCTCATTCATTATTGTTGCAATATCTTTGTTTTCAAATGATTCATGTGCCATAACATGACACCAATGACATGAGCTGTATCCTATGCTAAGAAAAATTGGCTTGTTTTCGTCTCTTGCTTTTTTTAATGCCGTTTCATTCCACGAATACCACTTGACTGGGTTGTGTGCGTGTTGTAGCAGATATGGACTTGTTTCATGAATTAGACTATTTTCTGCCACGAGAATTCTTTGTATTAATTATGTATTTGTATGTACTTGAAATTTTTTGGTATTTGTAAAGTAAAAAATGAATTGTGTTTATAGTTCCATAACTGATTTTACACGCATGTTCCAATGTTTTGAATTAATGTTTGCGTGTTCTTTGCAAATAAATGCAGTATCGTTTGGCTCAGAACCACATTCATACTCAAGCACATAGTCTGCTTTGTTCATGCATTCAGGTATTTCGCATGCTGGCTTCATGCTCATTATTGGTCTAGTATGGTGGGATTTAGCTGATTTACAATACAGCTCATCAACATGTTTTGAACAGTTTGGTGGATTTGTTTTTACCCGATCTATGTAAAAAACAAAATCAGATAATGTAAAAATATTATTTGATGTGATACTTTTGGTATGGGCGAAAAGATGCGTGCAATGGTTTTAACAAAAATAGCCCCAATTGAGTCAAAGCCTCTAAAGCTACAGATAATTGACAAGCACAAAATAACTAACCAAAATGAGATACTGATCAAAATTGAGGCATGTGGCGTATGTCACTCACAATTACATGGTATTGAAGGAGATTGGCAAAAGTATGGATTTCCTCCAGCTCTTCCAACAGTACCAGGGCATGAAATTGTTGGAAAAGTAGTAGAGATTGGAAGTAAGGTGAAAAAATTCAAAATTGGTGAGAGAGCTGGCGTCTCTCCATTGATGGGCTCTTGCATGAAATGCGAATATTGTGTAGCAGGAAAAGAAAACCTATGTGATTCAATGGACGTGCTTGGCGAATCTATGCGAGGCGGATATGCAGAGTATGTTAATGTTCATGAAGACTTTGCGACAAAGATTCCTGAAACCATGAAACCTGAATATGCAGCTCCTCTTTTTTGTGCTGGAATTACAGCATACAAGGCAGTAGTTGCAAGTGAACCAAAAGCAGGAAAAAAACTTGCGATATTTGGAATTGGCGGAGTTGGCCATATGGCAATTCAATTTGCCAGGATAACAGGATGTAAAGTGATTGCTGTTTCAAGAAACAAAAAACATCTTGATATTTCAAAGCGTTTAGGTGCAGATATGGTAGTTACATACAAAGAAAATCAAAAAGAGTTTTTAAAAGAATTATCAGAAAAAGCAGGTCAAATTGACGCAGCAATAGTCTTTGCTCCTGTTGATAGTGTGGCAGATTCCGCAATCAAGTCTGTAAAAAAAGGCGGACTAGTTGTCATGGCAACCTTGTATCAAGACATACATAGCTTTGATGTAACACAAGAAAAGACAATCAGAGGAACAATTATTGGATCACGAAAAGATATGGAAGAAGTGGTAAGATTGGCAGCAAAACACAAACTTGAGGTAGTTTATCAGACATTTCCACTTGATCAAGCAAACGAGGTTTTGATGAAATTAAAAAAATCAGAAATAGAAGCGCGAGCTGTTCTTATTCCATAATTGGTTTTTGAAAAATTTCATTTATCTTAAATAAAACTCGTCTCTTCATCAAGATGTGAATTGTAGACGATGTCATCATACATATGAAGCTCATCAATCATCGCAAGAAAGCAATTCAATTTTAAAACTTGGGAGATGTCAAATACCACACTGTACTTGCAGGGAATATCTTGATGCAATGAGCCAAATTGATGAGGAACTACTATAAAATCAATAGTTCATATACAAAATCAAAATAAAAAAATTCTATGAAAAAACATCTACCTTCTGATGAAATAAAAAAGGAACTTGACATTCTTTTGTCAAAGATTAATGCGCTTGAGGTTTCAGCACCAGATGATTATCAAAAAGGAATCATTAAGGTTCTGCGTGTTTTAGTTGAAGGGCAAATTCATTCAGTTAATGAGTTTGAACATTTGAAAAAGGCAATAGATCTTCTCACTCTACAACTTTTTGAAGTAAAGAGTAAAACCAATTCATGATTTTACCACAGTATCACTTAGCCCACATCCACTACATTTCATGAGAATGCTGTTTTCAAGATCTTTTACTTTTTGCATCTCAGAACCACAACATGGGCATTTCATATAATGATACAATACAAAATTGCATTATTTATGATGGCTGGCTTTCCATATTGCAGACAGGTCTGTATTTTGTAATTGCTTGTTTTACAATTTGTTCTCGTTCTTCTTTTTGTGAATTCCACATTGGATAAATTGACAGATATAGATTTTCATAAGAACCTGCATGAGAAACCCAGCACTTGAATTTTTCATTTTTTGTGAAAAAATTTGATTCATTAGTTTTGTCTGACTCGCCAACATACATAATGTTAAAGGCATCTTTTGTTCGTGAAAACAAGACATAAACAACTTCTTCCATAGGTGGACCCCATTCTGAAAGCTTTATTGGTCCAAGAAACTCGTAATGAAGAATTTGTATTGTCAATTATTTCAAGAATAATGTTACTAACTTTTCTGTTTTCTGTTTGTAATGGCTAATAAAAGAATAAATTCCTCCATTAAGGCGATTTAGCAAATGAAGGATCCTCACAACTACAAGAAGGTTGGTTATTCTATGATTGTAGTTGCGGCATCATTGGCTATAATAGGATTAATTGGATTGGCAATTGGTCATGATGTGTTATTTGGAGACAGAATTCAACGAATGAATACAGAGAAATTCAATGAATGCCAGGCAAATGGAATGGTTGGCGAAGATTGTGAAAAATATGCAAGGATGCTAGATGAGATGGAAAGAAGCCCAATTCCATAAATGTCTGATGTTAAAAAAAGCCGTTTTTGTAATCTTCCCACATGTTAAGATTCGAAGTTAGCCTATTCATCTGATAAAGCGAGCCGCCTATTATTCCAGACTGATAAAATGTATACAAGTAAATTTCTGGGTTTGTTGGATCACTGTGTGAAAGGCTCAAGGCAATCATTGTAAAAAAGACAAAAGTTCCAACAAATGTAAAGAGACTGTTTATTTTTCCACCCAAGCCTACAATTCGTTTTGTTGCAGAGCCCATTAGCGTAATGCTGGATACAATTAGAAATGTGGCACCACCATTTGATGTAATTAGATCATTTAACCACGGAATTAGTCCATCGTTTAAAAGTGATGCATCAGGCATCAATCCACCTCCACTTAGTGCAAAATTTACAGAGCTAAACAGGCCACCTATAACAAAAAAGAATAACAGTATTTTTGCCAGTCCTCGCTTAAATGGACTGCGAATTTCAGCAGGATTTACAACCTTTTGTGTAATTTTCATTCCATAAAAGAATCCTATTGCAAATGATGGTGCATACATTATGTTTATCAAAATTGGTGACTCTTGGCCAATTCTTACAATGGTAGGATGAAATACGAAAAATAACAGTAAAGCAGAAGCAACTGCTGCGCTAAAAATTATCAAGTTTGCGTTTCTGTATATATGAGACTCTTCTGTAAGGTTCTCGTTCCAATTGTACATGCAGTATTTTATTTGAAAATGAATTAAAGAAAAGACCAAAAAATCATTTGCTTAATTAATCAATTCTATTTACCTTTAAGCCATAAGGTACATGCCTATTGTAATGAAGCTACCAGTTTCATTAATTGTAATTGGCTCCATAATCATAGCGTTTGGAATAGTATTTCATCTTCAGGGTCAGGGAATAGTTGGACCCCAAGAGTCATTTATGTATGAAAACCCAAGCTGGATAACTTATGGTCTACAGATTGCAATTATTGGGATATTGATTATTGTTGTTGGAATTGGAATAAGAATTTACTTTAGAAAAAAACGTTAGCTTGTAACCCTTAGCGTGACAGTTGAGCGAATTTTTTCTAGCTTTCTAATCCTTGATGCGATTAGCTCATTCATTTTACTTTCATTTTCTGTTTCTGTTTCAACAATTAGATCGTAATCGCCATATGTTATGGTAACATCTTTGATGCCATCTATTTTTTTTAGTTGTAGTAAAAGATCATGTTCTGTTCCTATTTCACAGCTAACCAGAACATAGGCTTTCTCCATTGATTTGATTTAGTGGATTTAGCCTATTAGGATATCTACATGGTGTGACAGACACGCCAAGGATTCTTTTCAAGATATTTTTGATGATATTCTTCTGCTTTGTAAAAAGTCGAAGCTGGCTTTATCTCAGTTACAATCTTTTTGCCAAATCTTTTCATTGCTGCATCTTGTAGTTTTTCCTTCATATCTTTTGCAGCAGCCTCTTGTTCTTGACTGTGATAAAATATAGCCGATCTATATTGTTCTCCAATGTCAGGGCCTTGTCTATTTAGAGTCGTTGGGTTGTGGTTACTCCAAAAAATCATCAATAGGTCTTCATATGATATAATCGACGGATCATATTCTATCTGAATGGCCTCTGCATGTCCTGTTGTATCTGAACAAACATCCTCATATGTTGGATTTTCAAGTGCACCACCAGTATATCCTACCATTGTGGAGGAAACACCTTTTACTTTTCTGAATAATTCTTCGACTCCCCAAAAACATCCTGCTGCAAAAGTTGCATTCATGATCATAATTTACTTGATTCTTTTAATAAACTCTAATACTAGAATCCTGCCAAAATCGGATCTTGTGGTTTCATAATTTCACGCAATAATATAGTAGCAAAAGAACCACGTGAAAGTGTAAAGGATGTGATGTTGTCATTTATAGTATAATTGCTAATTTCTATAGATACGTGTCTAAAGCCGCCTTCGTTGCTTGATTCTTGCATTTCTCTTATGAAAAAATCCTTTGGCGAGATTTCCTCTTCTTTTAAAATTTTTGATATCTGATAATCAAATCTCGTTTTCTTAAAATATGAATATCCAACAAATGGAACCGCTAGTATCTGGCTAGGATCTTTGACAAATCTTCCAATCAAGCCATTTTTGTCATAACATACATCATTTTCTTTTGGCAAAAACAAATCTTCGCCATCTAAAAATGCCATGCTCAGAGTTTTATTAAAAATAAAAGACTGATATGCTTGAATGTAGAGCCTTTTAATTGAAATCGGCAGTGCCCTAATCGCAGTTAATGAATTATCATGTTTTAGAAGCTCATTAATAACAATTCGTTCAAGATCCATTTGCGGTGGAATTTTTCCAACAGTCTGCGAAAATGCAGACTTGTCAGCCATATGTTTTCGCAATTCATTGTTTTCTTGAGAATCATATTCTGATGTAAAGCTCAAAATCAGATTTACCGCTTCATCAAAATTTCGCTGAACTATGGCTTTGCCAATTTTGTGAGTGACTGGCCTTTTTGTGCCAAATCTCTGATATCCATAAAAGTTTAAAATTTTATCAAATTCTGAAAATTCTGTAATGTTTTGATTTGCACCAGTTATTTTAATTGTAAAGTGGTTTCCAACCATATCTTTTTTTGATAGCGGTCTTTGAGAGAATCCGATTCTTTTTAATGAATATTTTTTGTCTGTTACACCCTCAATTGATTGTGATTTGTTCATCGAGCAAACGAATTGTTCTGTTGTTGCTGCTGCATCTTTTAGACCAAGTGCTTTTAATCGCAAACCGTGTTTTTTGAAAATATCACTTAATGCGTGATGTGTGTCAATTCCATGCTTTTTTAGTTTGTAAACGGCGTATCCAAGTTTGTCAGTAATTGATGATTCTGTTTTTTTTGATAAAACCTCAGATACTAGAAAATCTTCATTTTGGGTTCTAATTTTTCCTCCACAGCCAGAAAACTTTGTACTATATACTAGAATGCCGATTTCTTTATCGATTTTAGGTATCACTTTTCTATGATTACAGTAACAAATTGAGAAACTGATACCTCATCATTTTGTGCACCTAAAAGGACCTTGTATGTACCAGACAATGCATTATTGTTTGCTGCAATGATTACTGAAATTGATGCTGGTTCATTTTCTGATACTTCTTGTTCATGCTTGTCAAGAGTTACTATGATGTCTGAGAATTGTCCAGTGTTAGATGAAGTAAATGATATTTTTCCAGTTGATGATGGAATAACTTTCATTAAAAGCTCTGCCGTTTCTCCTTTTTTCAGAGTGATTTCAGTTTGGTCTAGCTCGATTTGAAATGGAAGCGGAGTTGAGGTATCAAGAACAGCAATGTTATTTTCAACCCACTCTGTAAACCATATTTTATCATTTTGAGTTGTAAAATCAAAGACCTGAGCAAGGCCACAATCGGATAGAGGATCACAGTCTGCCCACAGTGGATTTTTAGATGGAATGTTATACTCTACAAGTGATTCTTTTTGTGGATCAAAAATTCCAATACGGTTTGCTGACTGTTCGTTGAAAACTAGTCTTCCCTTTTGATCAAAGGCATTCCAATATGGGCCAGATACAGGTGTCTTGATAAGACCTGTCACATTGCCATATGATGAAATATCAGGTTTTGATGTAATGTATTTTGTAAACTTTTCAGATATAGGATCAAAACTATAGAAAAAGCTGCTAGAGGTATCTGCTAACCATATTCTTCCGTCATTTCCAGCAGAAATACCATTTGGTGCATTCATAGCTGGCAGTTGGAAAACTTTGCTAAAATCAAAAAGCGGTACACCTTCTTTGGCTAAAGCGCTTGCTTCAAAATAGCTTTTTTGGTCAAACTTGATAAGAGCACCACCTTGTCTGAACTGCCAGTTTGTATACCAAATGTTGCTATCAGAATCTATTGCGAATGCGCCTGTGAATGAATTTTCAAGTGGTGATGCAGCAACACGATAAGATGTTTCGTCTACAGTTGATGCTGGATCTAAAAATGTGATTTGGTTACCTGTGAAATCATTAATTACAATTTGTGAGCCTGCTATCTGGAGACGTTGTGGGAGTGAATCTCCTATTGACGGATAGCCATATCTCACATATTTTTCATCTTCGATTGAAAATTTCCAAACAGAATCATGTGCCTCATCTGTAAACCATATGGAAGCATCTGGAGAGTATGCAATTCCCCACATCATAGAACGCGCCTTTGGCGGCCATTCTGGATTTTCATATTCTGTAAATGATTCTGTGTTTGGATCAAACTTTGCAAGTTTTCCAGTATTGACCTGTGCAAACCACACATTGCCGTCTGGATCAGTTGTAATAGCAAGAGGCTGGGTACATTTTGTTGGGATTTCATATTCTTTAATGTAGGTGTTTGATTTTGCATCTTCACTGCCACAAAACTGTGCACGTTGATCATCAGAAAAATTATCAGCTGGAGTGCCTGTAACTGTTGATTCATCTTCAGGAGGAGGCAGCAGGTTAGGAACTGCAAGCGTTACAGTAGAAGTAACAAGTATGATACCAAAAAATGCTGCTACAACAAGTCCTTTTGTCTTTTTCTTCACAGATGCAAAAATATCCAGCCTTGTTATATCTTATTCCAATATAGCAAGCAAGATTTGCAATATGTTTATAGCAATTTGTATTTTCCAGTTATCTTGTCTATTAGATCTTCTGGCGCAGGACCCAATGAAATACAGGTAGTAGTTCCAGGTTCGATTTGGGTGTGTCCTGCATCTGAAACTTCAGACCATGGAACATTTAGTGAGATTGCAAGTTTTTTTATTTCTTCGATTTCTTTAAGACTTTCTACTTTAACTACCACTTTTTCTTGACCATTCCACCATTCCTTAAACCAAACAGGATTTGATTTTCTTACATTTTCAGCACCAAGCAATGATGCATGCGCTACCTGAGCTGCAATCTTGCCTTTGCCCATCGCAAGATCAGTTCTTACTGCAATAACCTGTTTTATACTTGCCATGTATATGGTGTTAAAAAGACATTATGAAAAACTTTTGAATTAAATAATTGCACCTTGGATACTATTTGTGGACTATGATGTTGTAATAGCAGGCGGAAGTATCGCAGGCTTGATTTGTGCAAGAGAGATTGCAGAGAAGGGTCATCGTGTTTTAGTCATAGAAGAGGACTATGAGATAGGAACGCCTGAGCATTGTGGAGGATTGGTAAGTGTCACAGGGTTACAAGAATTAGGCGTAATTCCCCACAGAAAAACATACGAGCACAGAATAGAGACTGCTGAGATTTTTTCTCCAAATGGCAAGAGCTTTGTCATAAATTCAACAAAACAAAATGTCGTAGAGATTAACAGAAGAGAGTTTGACAAGCAAATAGCACACCAAGCACAGCAAAACGGTGCAGAAATCAGAGTAAAGACTAGCTTCCAAGGAATTACAGACCAAGGAGTAAAACTATCTGATGGTAATGTAAAATGCAAGATTATAGTTGACGCAAGAGGGGTTGCGGCTCTAATAAACAAAGATAGGGATGGAATTCTTTCTTCTGCGCAATATGAAGTGTATGCAGATTGGATAAAGAAAGGAAATGTTGAAGTCTATTTTGATCAAGAAAAGTATCCTGGCTTTTTTGCATGGATAATTCCATCATCAGATGGAATTGGAAAAGTAGGTGTTGCAGGCAGAGCAATAAATGTCTCTTCTACAATTGAAGAGTTTCTTTCAAAGAAGGGCAAGCATTCAATTATTAGAAAGATTTTTGCGCCAATCTGGATAAAAGGCCCGATTGAAGAATTTGTAACAAACAATATAGTGACAATCGGAGATGCCGCTGGGCAATCAAAACCAACAACAGCGGGCGGAATCTATTCTTGTGGTATTGGAGGTTTGTTTGCTGGAAGGGCAATTTCAAAATTTTTGGAAACTGAAAATAAGGAATATCTTAAAGAGTATCAAAAAATGTGGAAGAAAAAATTTGGAAAAGAGTTTGACAAGCAATTACTTGCAAGGAGGTTGCTTGAAAAGATTGATAATGAATCAGTAAATAAATTATTTAACTCTATAACACCTGAAATTGTAGATGAGATTTCAAAAGGCGAAGACTTTGATTACCACACGTCTTCAATAATCAAACTTCTTGGAATCAAACGATCTGTTGGTGTAGCGCAAACAATTCTTGGTGGAGAAATTAAAAGACTTTTGACTCAATAAAATGAAACTATACTAAGCAAGGTATAAATTCAGTTGTAAGAGAATCAGCACAATATGTCTTCTACTTTGTCGTTGCCTGTTTGTACTTGTTGCCATAGACATATCATGCCAAATGACAAGTGTGTCAAGTTCAACTGCCCAAATTGTGGCAAGGCTTTGATATGGAGATGCCAGAGCTGCAGGGATGCTGCAAGAGCTTATACTTGCGAGTCTTGCAAATTTGAAGGGCCATAAAATGGCGAGATTACTGATAATAGCTAAAATCCTCCCTACCGGAACAGAAATTGATCTGGACAACTTGACAAAGAAGATCAAGGCTGCACTCAAAGACGGAATAGTGCTATCAAAATATGAAAAAGAACCATTGGCGTTTGGATTGTATTTTATCAAAGCAGAGTTTCAATTAGATGATAGAGAGGGACAGATGGATTCACTTGAAAACGCAGTCAGGTCAGTAGATGGGGTAAGTGAGGTTGAAGTGTTAAACATGAGCAGAATGTCAGTTGATGTAAAATAGGTGGGAGCTAGTTGACACGAAAAGACGATGTTTTACAGCTAAAAGTCGGGGAAGCAAAACAGCGAGATGTAGGCAAAAAGCGTGTAAGGATGGGTCCTGAGGCTATGGACTTTTTGAAGGTTGCGCCAGGAGATGTTGTTGAGATTACAGGCAAAAGAGCAAGTTGTGCAGTAGTATGGCCTGCAGACGAGGATGAAAAATTTCCAGACATTGTCAGAATTGATGGGCAGACAAGAAAAAACATCGGTTCTGCTATAAATGATGTAGTAAAGATTAGAAAAGTTTCTGCAAAGGCTGCAAAATCTGTAGTGTTGATGCCAGTAAGCGATGTTGTAACAGTTGATAAGGAATTTACAGATTTTGTAAAGAACAGATTGAAGGGATTACCGCTATCACAAGGCGATGAAATTTCAGTCATGATACTTGGAAACTCGATGGACTTTAAAATTAACAAAATCACTCCAAAAACCGTTGCAAATATTGACCGTTCAACAACACTTTCGATTCTAACCGAAGCCTCAACTGACCGCAAGCTACGTGTTACCTATGAAGAAGTCGGCGGATTAAAAGAGGAAATCAGAGCCATGAAAGAAATTGTCGAGCTTCCTTTGCGACATCCAGAAGTGTTTAGCAAACTTGGAATAGAACCGCACAGTGGAATTTTGCTTTACGGCCCACCTGGATGTGGAAAGACCTTGATTGCCAAAGTACTTGCAAGCGAATCTGAAGCAAACATGTATTCAATAAATGGTCCTGAGATAATGAACAAGTACTACGGTGAAACCGAAGCTAGACTAAGAGATATTTTCAAAGAAGCAAAAGACAATTCTCCAAGCATAATATTCATCGATGAGATAGATGCTATTGCACCAAAACGTGAAGAAGCATATGGTGATGTAGAAAAAAGAGTGGTAGCTCAGCTTTTGGCATTGATGGATGGTCTAACTGATAGAGGCAATGTCATAGTTTTAGGTGCAACAAACAGACCAGACAGTGTAGATCCTGCCCTTAGAAGACCGGGCAGATTCGATAGGGAAGTAGAGATTTCTGTTCCAAATCAGGAGGGACGATATGAAATTCTACAGATTCACACACGTGGAATGCCTATTGCCCAAGATGTAAATTTGAAAACACTTGCAGATGAGTTTTATGGATACACGGGTGCGGATATCAAATCACTGTGCAGAGAATCTGCGATGAAGGCCATAAGAAGATATCTTCCAGAAATTGATTTAGAGACAGAAAAAATTTCAAGTGAGGTATTACAATCAATGGAGGTCACCTTACAGGATTTCTATGATGCAATGCATGAAGTTGTTCCAACTGCGATGCGAGAATTTTATGTTGAAAGACCAAAGGTTTGGTGGCAAGATGTTGGTGGATTAGATGATGTAAAGGAGACATTAAATGATAATTTGATCGTTGCGATGAAAGAGCCTGCCAAGTTTCAAAAAATGGGCATCAAGCCGCCAAAAGGCGCATTGCTTTATGGACCACCTGGATGTGGGAAAACACTACTTGCAAGGGCGCTTGCTACAGAAAGCGGAGCTAATATGATACTTGTTCGTGGTCCTGAGATACTATCAAAATGGGTAGGAGAATCAGAAAAGGCAATAAGAGAGATATTCAGGAAGGCAAAAACATCATCTCCATGTGTTGTTATTTTTGATGAGCTTGATTCACTGGCAAGATTCAAGTCAGGAGAAGAAAGCGGAGTTGGAGAAACAATACTTAGTCAGCTATTAACAGAGATGGAAGAAGGAGGCTCTTCAAGGGTTGTAGTCATTGGAATTACGAACAGGCCTGATCTACTTGATAGCTCTTTGTTAAGATCAGGCAGACTGGATCTTGTTCTTTACGTACAGCAACCTGACGAAAAGGGACGATTAGAAGTCATAAAAATTTTGACAGAGAAAATGCCGCTTGCAAATGATGTTAAACTAAAAGAAATCGCACTTGCAACACAAAACTATACTGGGGCTGATCTTGCAGCACTGTGCAGAGAGGCTGCAGTCCATGCTATGCAGAATAATTCAAACAAGATAACAAGTACTGATTTTGCCTCTGCACTAAAGAGAGTAAAACCATCGATTACAAAAGAGGTGGATCAGTGGTACAACACAGTCAAAGAAACCATTTCAAATGTAGTTCCAAAGTCAATCGATAAAACATTTTACGGGTAAAAATGGCTTCATTACCGCTTATCAATCAAGCATATGAAAAAATAAAAGAAAATGGCTCACTTACAGATGAAGAGCTTGCAAAAAGCCTGACAAAATCTGGAATGATAATTCCTGAAGACAGATTTAACAAAATATTGCTTGATTTGGAAATACTAGGAAAGATTAGAGTTTCGTGGCTTACCAAAGATACACGAAGAATTGAGGCCATAACTGAGGAAGAAGAGATGGATGAGGTTGATTTACAAAACAAAGAATCAATGGAAAAAGACTATGAAGCAAGTTTTCCTGGAATGGAAAACAACGAATAACTAGATTCTAAAGTGAAAAGCTGCATCTAAGGCAATACCGACAAAGATTATCGTAAGATAAGGTGCTGTAACCTTGTATGCCTTCCATGCAAATTCTGATGTTGGATTCTTTGTTAGCATGTAGTGATATGCAAGCATCAATCCCCCTGATACGGCTGCGATTGCAAGATAAACCAAGCCTAGCCCAAATGTGTAAAGTGCTAATGAGTATGGTAAAAGTATTGCAGTGTTAATTAAAATGTAATTTGATGTTTTTTGCATTCCAACAAGCACTGGAAGCATTGGAATTTTTGCCTCTGCATAATCGTCTTTTATTTTCATTGCAAGACACCAAAAATGGGATGGCGTCCAGACAAATACTAAAAATCCGACTAGAAAGCCTAACAGATCCATTGAGCCTGTTGCAGCTGCCCATCCTGCCATAGATGCTGCGCTGCCTGCAAATCCACCAATTACAATATTTGAGGAATTGAGTCGCTTTAGCCAAATTGTGTATACTATGACATAGAAAAATATCCCTAGTGCGATAAAAAATGTAGAAACAAGATTTAATGTAAATGCTGCATAGATGACTGATGCTGCACTAACAGCCAAACCGTAAATCATTGCATGTTGCGCCTTTAGTCTTCCTGATGGAATTGGTCTAGTGATTGTTCTTTTCATCATTGGATCAATGTCTTTGTCATAGTAATGATTCAATGCGCTTGATCCAGCAGAAGCTAGTGCACCAGCTATTATGATGTGGAGTAGATCCAGATAGTTTAGTTCTGGTCCAATTAACTTGCTTGCTGCATACATCGAGGTCACTGCGGTTATCACAAGCAGAACTACTATTCTGGGCTTTGATATCTCAAGTATTTCCTTTAAACCCAATATCTTTTTACGCGGTTTTACTAGGGATTTAATTTCTTCGACTTTATTGAGAATCTTTCAAAAGAATTAAGTATCACACGAATTCCATCTAGCTCAAATGAGTAATTGGGACCTTATGATGCCAGGAATGGGTCTTACTGCCATAGGAATAGCAGGAGTTACTCTATCGTATGCTGGAATTGCACATACGTTTATTGATGGAATGCATGCGCTTACCGGACTTACATTGATACTTGGCTTGATTTTCTTTTCTGCTGGCGTATTAGAAGGTGGAATTTCAACAAGTAACAGAGCAAAAGCAACTACATTAGTAGTGTTATCAATTGCATTGGCATTTGGCACATTTGCATTTACACTTAGTTCTGTTTCATCAATTCCAGTTTTTGCAGGAGTGTTGTTGATCATTGTAATACCTGCAGTAGTTATTGCTTATGTTGCAATGAAGATTCCAGAGTATGCAAAGCCAGTTGCTGGAATTTTTATTTTAGCCTCAGGGGCAGGAATTGCAGCATATGTTGGATTTGGCCTTGTAGGTCCTGACACTTATCTCATTAGCGAGCAACCAGTTGAAGAGATCACAGAGCAGATAGAAGAGGTCATCTCTACTGCACCTGTGTTTAAAATTTCCATTTTAGCAGGATCATCAGTGCAAGGAGCCCCAGACTATGAACCTGATTTGGCTCATGTTACAAAAGGCCACATTATAGAATGGGCAAATGATGATAATGCTATTCACACTGCAACCAGTTCAGTTGACTTTGGTGAAACATTTGATTCCAGTATGATAAATCCTGGAGAAACATTCCAGCTTGATACTTCAGGTCTTGAGCTTGGTGAATACCAATACATGTGTATAGTACACCCATGGATGACTGCGTCATTTGTATTAGAAGAAGTAAAAGAGCCAGTCAAAGTCGATGTTTCAATCCCGCAAGGAGCAAGCGTTGTACAAGTAGATCAGCTCTACTATGATCCAACTGACATTAGTGTATCTGTAGGCACTACTGTTGTCTGGACAAACAATGACAATGCAGTTCACACTGCAACTAGTGGAAGTCTTGAGCAAGGAATTTCTGACGAATTTGACTCTGATCTGATTCCACCAGGCGGAACTTTTGAGCATACATTCAATACTGCTGGCAGTAGCGATTATTTCTGTCTGTTACATCCATGGATGATAGGAACCGTTACTGTAGAATAAAGTTGCAAAATGCAATAAATCTATCAACATCACAAATACAGATTCTATCTAGTCACGCAAAAAAGCAAAAGCCAAACGAGTCTTGCGCACTATTACTTGGCCATATACAAGACGACAAAGCAGTTGTTAAAGATGTGATTTTGACAGACAATGTAGAAAAATCGCCTGTTAATTTTACAATTTCACCAGAACAGACTCTTCAAGGATACCAAAGAGCTCAAAAAAACAATATGGAAATAGTTGGAATATTTCATTCGCATCCTGATTCTGAGGCATGTCCATCCTCTACTGACCAAAAATACATGGAGACAAATCCATACGTGTGGGTAATTTTCTCAGGTCTAACAAACGAGTTTAAGGCATTTGTACTTGAATCAAAGATTGTTGAAATTCCAATAGTCTAGTTGTGTTTCTTAAAAGATACAATTGTGCCATCTTTTATTTTTGATAAAATTGATTTGTCCGGAGTTACAATTTTTCCAATTACATTTACAGGAGAATATGGTTTTATTTCCCCTTTTTTACCGATTGGCGTAGGACCATAAAACAGACATATTGCCTTTCCAGTTGGCCAATATGCCACATCATTTAATTCCACAACAGGTTTTGCGTTTTCTTCTGTCATCGTGATAGGAGTTTCATCGGTATAGATCTCCTCTCCCCACAGATTGATTCCAACAGAGAACGGTAACGAATCTAAAAGGGATTTTACGGTTTTTGGCGATGTTTTGTCATCTAGTTCTAGTATTATGTTCTCTAGTTTTGGAATTTCCAGTATGATTTTATTTTTCACGGTCTGCCTAGTTATTTGAATTAAATATCCCTTGCTTTCAATATTTGATATGGAAATACACGTTTACGATACGTATGTAGAGGCAAAGGATGGCCATACAATGCACTTTGATGTCATTACAGATGTCAAAGATCATGACAAGGCAATCGAGTATGCAAAAAAGTGGCTAAATACAATTGGAGAAGGAATCGCACAAGTAACAACTGAGGAATGCCAGTTTTGTCATTCACAAGGAGCTCCTGAGCCAATTGCAGAGGCAATCAAGAAAAATGGTTTTTTCATCCAAAAGATGGAAGGCTGCCCATAACCTTATTTGTAAAAATACAAACTTTTTTTATTCTTTTTTAATCATTATACTTGATGAGTGCACCATCCTATGCAAAGTTAACAGTTGAAGGAGCCAAGAAAACAAGGTGGATTTGTGGCTGTTTTGTGACAGTAGATGATTTTTTCAAGTTCTGCTCTGAGCACAATGACGCATTAAAGCGAGCAATAGAGTCTCAGATAGATGAGCTTGATATGACTATAGTTATAGACGATAAAAAATCATAGTACAAGAATAGCAACAAAGGCAGAAACAAACACTATGGCAACGGTATTAAGTAATTTTATTACCGTATTCAAGGCAGGGCCTGCTGTATCCTTGTAAGGATCGCCAATTACATCCCCAACTACTGCTACTTTGTGTTCCTCTGTTCCTTTTGCACCCTTCATTTCGATTAGCTTTTTTGCATTATCCCATGCGCCACCAGTATTAGCAAGATGATATGCCAAAAATATTCCAGTAACTACGGCGCCAACTAAAAGACCAGCTACTGCTGTAGGACCAAGTATTATTCCAAGAACTATTGGTGCTGCAATGGCTATGCTTGCTGATTTCCATAATTCCTTAAGTGAGGCAACTGTTGCAATATCTACACATCTTGCATAATCTGGTTTTGATTTGCCTGAAAGTATTTCAGGATCGTTTTTGAACTGTCTTCTGACCTCATCGACCATTTTTGATGCAGCCCTTGAAACGCCATTTATCAGCTGACCAGTTATGATAAATGGAATTAGCCCACCTACCAATAAGCCAATTATTACAGTAGGATTTGTAAGGCTATAATCAAATACTTGATGAAATACTTCGCTTGCCTCATACTGGAAGGCCTGTATCATAGCTAATGCTGCAAGACCCGCACTGGCAATGGCAAAACCTTTTGTAATTGCCTTTGTAGTGTTGCCAACTGCATCAATCTCGTCAGTTACTTTACGATTTTCATCACCCATACCAGTCATCTCTACTATGCCGCCGGCATTATCTGAAATTGGCCCAAACGCATCAATGCTTAGTACAATTCCTGCAAGGCTCAACATTGCCATTGCAGTCAATGATGTGCCAAATATTCCATAAAGTAGTGCTTGTGATGGGTCTGGTGCAGCTGATGATGATACTGCAAATGAAATTGCTATTGCTACAACAAGTGCAATCATAAACGGGCCGGTTGATTGCATTCCTTTTATTATTCCCATCAAAGTTAGAGAGGCATAGCCCCACTTTGCTGAATCAGCAATTTCTTTTACAGGCTTGTATTTGTAATTTGTATAAGTATCTGTAATTTTTTGAATTACTGGAACTAGTATTACGCCAACAATGGTTGAACCAAATAATGCATAGGCAATAGGAGTATTTCCTAAGAAAAGATATGTGAATACAAAGTTTAATCCAATAGCAATTGCCGCAGTAACATAAAATGCAGTGTTAAGTGGCTTCATTACATCTGATGTTTTTCTCGAACCTACAGTTGCAGTGCCAATTATAGAGGCAATCATGCCAGATGCGCCAACAAGTATTGGATAAAGGACATTTTCTGGAGCACCGATAAGTGCTGCAATTAGAATTGATGCAAGCATTGTAACAATATATGATTCATAGACATCAGAGCCCATCCCTGCAGCATCACCAACATTGTCGCCAACATTATCAGCTATTGTGGCAGGATTTCTAGGATCGTCTTCAGGTATGTTAGCTTCAACTTTGCCAACCAAATCTGCACCCATATCAGCTGCCTTTGTGAATATACCTCCACCAATCCTAATGAAAAGCGCAATCAAACTTGCGCCAATTCCTACTCCAGCAATTGTTATTGGATCAGGAAATGCAAAATAAAGTAGTGTTATTGCAAGAAGAGCCATTGCAGGAACTGCAAGGCCTACAGTTGCACCACCCCTAAATGCTAGTGCAAATGTTTTTCCCAATCCATTTCCTGTTGATTGGGCAGCCCTTACTGCTGCTTTTACTGTGATTTTTAATGAAATAATACCTGCAATGGCAGACAACGCTGCACCAACTGCAAAAGCAATTCCATTTGAAAGTCCGATAAAGTAACCGATAATTACAGAAAGACCAATTGCTATTGGAATAATTATCCTCATTTCTCGTCTAAGAAACGCAGATGCGCCAACTCTTACCGCGTTTGAGATTTCCATCATCTCTTTTGTTCCTGGATTTTGTTTTGAAACCCATGCGGCAAAAAAGGCTGCAACGATAAAAGATGCAATGGCAGCCCCTATAGGTAGAAGCTCTTGTATTTCCATTTTATACTAGCACGCCTATTCGCGGGAAATATAAATCATTGAGAGAAAATTATCAAAGTTTTTGTTTTCGTTTTTGATATTGCGAAAAGGTTTTGCCATGGAGTCCTTTTCTTACCAGCTTGTTGAATCTTTTTCCATGACTAAGATATGGAAACCTCATGTGGATCAGCTCATGTACAATTGTGTTTTCCAATGTTTTTTCGTCAGGAATTTTTCTTACATTTATGAATACAAGATTGTGTTGTAGATACGACACGCCATAATACTTGTGTGCAGATGTTCTTCTACCAGCAGTAATTTCTTTTGGCATTTCCAAGACTTCTCTTGTTGTAAGAAGAACTTTGGGTTCGGAAATTGAGAATCTGTTTGAATAAATTCCGACTTTTTCTAAAATTTCTAGTCTAAGATCAGGGTCAAGATTCATTGTTTTTTGTGCTAAAAATCTAGTTTATGTTCAAGTGTCAATTCTTGTCTTGAGTTTTGTTTATTTTGATTCTTTCAAATTTAAGAGGGTCAGAGTTTTTAGTAGTGTAATCATTTATCATACAGCCACCGTCTCATCATACCCCATCATATCATTGAATCAAGTATCTTTTGTGCTTTATTTCTAATTTCTGTATCAATTTTTACTATAACTAGTCCTTCATTTGGCTGTCCATACATTACTACAGAATTAACAGGTGCAAAAATACATGCTGGGATTACAAGCAGATCCTCCTCACCATCAACAGAAATTCTAACTGGCGGTTTTGATTCAAAACCATTTTTTATTGTGGTAATACTTTCTTTAGTTATTTGGCCAGCAGGATTTTTACAAGATAATGCGGTGATTATGCCTTTAATGGAGATTGATTTTCTTTCCTTTCTTTTTTCTTGACTGTCTACTATCTGAAGTGATGGAGTTATGCCTAAATTTATCATGTTTTCTGTTGTCGCGTCACCAACTGTAATGAGAAATGTTTTTTCAGAAAGATGTTTTTGAATATTGTTTTTATTTACTTCCTTATTTGGTAATAAAATTCCAAGTGGAGTTTTTAGTTGCTCACGAAGGCTTTCTGGTAGTCGCACAACAGTTCTAGCTTGTTGGAGTAGGCTCTACAGCCTCTGCTTGCATTTCTTCTCTGAGCTTTGCAGCAAGTATACTACATTGTGCGGCTATATTTTTTGCAGACTTTCTAAAAGATTCAGCGCTTGGCGAACTTGGATTTGTTAACATGATTGGTTTTCCCTTGTCAGAGCCTTCCATTATTCCGGAATTTAGTGGGATTTCACCAAGAAATGGTATGTTATGTTTTTCACTAATTTTTTTTGCTCCACCCTCACCAAAGACGTAATGTTTTTCATTACAGTTTGGACAGATAAAATAACTCATATTTTCAACTACGCCGATTAATGGAATGTTTAGTTTGTTAAACATGCCAATTGCCTTTACTGCAACATTGCTTGCAACCTCTTGAGGAGTTGTTACAACAAGTATTCCAGTAATTGGTATGGTTTGTGCAAGTGTCAGTGGGATATCTCCAGTTCCTGGTGGAAGATCTACAATAAGATAATCAAGATTACTCCAGTTTGTATCTACTAAAAATTGTTTTAAAATTCCAGAAATTATTGGACCTCGATAAATTGCTGCTTGATGTTCTTGATCTGCAAAAAATCCAAACGAGACAACTTTGAGTCCATTTGATTCTGCTGGCTGCAGTTTATTGTCCTCAAATTCCATGTTTGCTTTTTGTATTCCAAGCATTAATGGAATACTGGGACCATAGATATCTGCATCAAGCAGTCCCACTTTGGCGCCAGACTGCGATAGTGTGAGTGCCAGGTTTAATGCAACAGTTGATTTTCCAACACCGCCTTTTCCACTTGCAACACCAATGATGTTTTTTACTGTAGCTAGCGCAGTGTCAACATCTAGTGAACGGCCTTCCATTACTTTGGCTGTGACAATCATGTCAAAGTTTTTGATTCCTTGAATCTGGCTTACTGCCTTTCTTACATCATCTTCGATTTCTGCGTTGAATGGACAAGCGGGGGTGGTTAGCTCTAGCGTGAATTTTAGATTACCATCGTTGAGTTCCAAGTCTTTGATCATTCCCATTGACACAATATCTTTTTTCAAGTCAGGGTCAATTACCGTGCTTAATTTTTCAAGAACTTGATCAACGCCGACCATATTCAAAAAATTCCGTTTACATTATTTAAAGATAGGTCACTTGGAAAATTATTGAATCTCAATTATTTTGTAGTTAGGGATTCCTAATCAGCAAGCAATTTTGAGAATTTCAAATAATGCAAAATTTGTTTTGGTTAGTTTAATCAAGAAAAGATTCAGAAAAATTATTGAAAATTACCCAAAGATTCATAAATTGAGGTTCAGCAACCAACGCACAGTTGTTCTCAATATCTACACTAGTTGATGTAATCAGAATTCCGCCTAGTCTTTTTGGAACTGTTCTCAAAAAGGCGGCAGTCAACATTTTGAAGGAAAAATACGAAAGCATGATCAATGCAGACTTGGGATACATCATCATGATTTTAGATGCAAAGGTAGAGCCAATGGGAAAGATGGTGCCAGGCGATGGTGGAACTTTTCACAAAGTAGAGTTTGAGGCACTGACATACTATCCAAAGCTTCAAGAGATTGTACATGGAGAAATTGTAGACATTACAGACTTTGGTGCATTTGTAAGAATTGGACCAACCGATGCTTTACTGCACCTCTCACAAATTATGGATGATTATCTAAAAAGCGATGTAAAATCTGGAATAATTCTTGCAAATCAAAGCGGTCGTACACTAAGAGTTAGTTCCACTTTGCGTTCAAGAATAACAGCTGTTTCTTTAGGAAAGGCAGCATCGATGGGAAAAATAGGAATTACTTGCAGGCAGCCATTCTTGGGTGCAGATGAATGGATTGCAGAAGAAATCAAAAAAACTTCAGGTTCTGAGGGAAAAACAGAAGAAAAACCAAAAGAAAAAGAATCTGGAAAAAAGAAAACAGTAGCAGTCAAGGGGAAGTAAGATGGCCAGAGAGATGGCATGCAGAAAATGCAAGTGCATTACGGTTGCAAAAGTTTGTGGCAATTGCAAATCATCGGATCTTACACCTGATTGGACTGGAATTGTTGTAGTTGTGGACCCTACAAATTCTCACATAGCTCAGACTTTGGGAATTACAAAAGAAGGAAAATACGCCTTAAAGGTAACATAGATAAAAATTCGTTCAAATTTTCTTAGTAATTTCTTTTGTTTTTTGTGATGATTAATAAATACATAAAAAGCAAATTTTGCGTTGAAAATAAATCAAAAAAGGGAACTTGTACGGTTTTTAGCTGAAGATATTGGCAGAGGCGATATTACTAGTAGTCTTTTACCAAAAAAAAGAATAACTGCTAGAATTATTTCAAAACAAAACGGCATACTAGCAGGAGTAAAATTTGCTAAAGAAATTTTTTGTTTGAAGGGATGTAAAGTTAGTATATTGAAAAAAGACGGAAGTAAAATAAAACCAAATCAGGCTGTTTTGAAAGTATCAGGATATGCAAAGTCAGTATTAACATGTGAGCGTACTGCGCTGAATCTTCTTACAAGAATGAGTGGGATTGCGACTCAGACAAATAGTCTAGTAGAAAAAATTCGTAAAGTAAATTCAAAATCACATGTTTTTGCAACAAGAAAGACAGCTCCAGGATTGCGGTTTTTGGATAAAGAGGCAGTAAAAATTGGTGGCGGCAATAAACATAGAATGTCACTTGATGAGATGGTGATGATAAAAGATAATCATTTGGCAGTTGATTCATTAACAAATCTAATTCGCAAAGCCAGAAAAAAATACAAGAAGTTTGAGATCGAAGTTGAAAATCAAAATGATGCACTTCTTGCAGCACGTAAAGGTGCAACTATAATCATGCTTGATAACTTCAGCCCAAAAGAGATTGTAAAGACCATAACAAGACTCAAAAAATTAGGATTGCGTAAGAAAGTTTTGCTTGAGGCTTCAGGTGGGATTAACTCAAAAAATATTCAAGCGTTTGCAAAAACTGGAGTTGATATGATTTCTGTTGGCGAGATAACAAACAGTGTGAAAGGAATCGATTTTAGTCTTGAGATTTAGCTCTTGTGTTAATTTTTGATAATAATTCTAAAACTGCTTTGTTTTTGGGATCAATTTCCTGAATTTTGTTGCAGCATTTGACTGATTCGCTATATTGACCTAGCTCAAACAAAGAATTTGCCTTCAAAAGTAGTGTTTCTGGATCATAGGAGCTTATCTCAAGTATTTTATCAAAATATGAAATCGATGTTTTGTGCTTGCCACGCATATAGTATATGCTTCCAATAATGAATAAAACGTCAAGATCATCAGGTCTTTTCTCTAATAGCTCAGAGCCGATTTGAAGTACCTTATCGTATTGTTTTTCCTTTACAAGTTCCTTTATCTCTTTTTTTCTTTTGATGATCTCTTTTTGTTCTATACTTTTGCGAAATAATCCTGTCAATATCTCAAAAAAATTATCGAGTGGATAAAAAAGCTAGCTTATTGCAAGCATTCGCTCTATTGCCAGGCGTGCCTTGTCTGCGATTTTTTTTGGCACTCTAACTTCGTATTTGTCTTCAAGTAGAGACCGGTGAACTTTGTCTAAGGTAATCATCTTCATGTATTGGCACTCTGCCTTTTCTGATGCTGGAACAAAGGTTTTGGTTGGATTTTGTTTTCGCATTCGATACAAGATTCCTGTTTCTGTTGCAATTACAAAGTTTTGTGTTGGGGAATCTCTAACATAGTTCATCATGCCTTCAGTTGAAAGGATTTGGACTTGCCTGTTGTTGTAATCGCCAACTGCAATATCATACAACATTGGCGTGGTACAGCTACATTCAGGATGAACTACAAGCTCCGAGTTTTGAAGCTGTTCTAGTTTATTTTGTATGTCTTGTGAGCTGATACCTGCATGTACATGGCATTCTCCTGCCCAAATGTACATGTTCTTTCTTCCAGTCATCTTAGATACATAAGAGCCAAGGAACATGTCTGGCAAAAATAGTATTTCTCTATTCTCTGGAATAGCCTTTACAACATTTATGGCATTTGATGACGTACAGCAATAATCTAGCTCTGATTTTATTTCTGCAGTTGTATTTACATAACCTACAGCTGCTGCTTTGGGATGTTCTTTTTTCCACCGTCTTAGCTCATCAACTGTTATAGAATCAGATAGTGAGCATCCTGCAGCAGGGTCTGGTATCAAAACTTTTTTTTCTGGACAAATTATTGCTGCAGTTTCTGCCATAAAATGCACGCCACAAAATAGTATTGTTTTTTGTTCAGTTTTTGCTGCCTGTCTTGAAAGACCTAGCGAGTCTCCTACATAATCTGCAATATCTTGAATGTCTGGGATCTGGTAGTTATGAGCTAGAATAACTACATCCTTTTCCTTTTTTAGTTTTAGAATTTCGTCTTTAAGATTCAAACAGACAAAATGGTTTTGATTAGCATTTAAAACATGACATTATACACTATAATTTTCACAAATCTGGCAATTCTGGCAATTTTTGCCAAATCAGGTACCGATTCGCATATCACCTGAGCATACAGAGCGCAGGCATTCTATTGCTGAAAGTGTTGCAAGCCTGCTTGTTTTTGGGTTGTTTTGGTCGGGTACATTTTCAACCTTGATTGATATTTTGCCAAACTTGCCACGTGCTTCTATTTGATGTGTGTTTTTGTCAGTATTTGGATCTGCGACAATTCTTACCTTGGTATTTTTGTTGCCAAGACCTGTCAAGCTCAGCAGCGCAGCTACATTGATGTTTGCTGGAAATAATCTTACTGCATCTTCGGCATTTCCTTCATAGATTGTTGTTGTGGTGTTTATTTTGTCTAAATTAATGTCTGATGTCTCAAAAAATTTTGCGCCTTTTAGTGATTTTGGATTTTTTGTTGTGACTAGTGTTAATGACTCTAGTTCTTCTTTGACAGATTTGATTGCATCAAGGCCTGCTATTGCACCTGACGGGAGATAAACCTGTTTTTTAAAATCTTTACAGCCTTCTAAGATAACATCAAAGATAGATTCATCTAAAAGTGCGCCAACGCTCATTATCATCAAGTCTTTTCTATTTTGTAATATTGTAAGAGCGTTATCTCTTACTGCATCTTGAGATGCTGCTTCTACTATAAGATCAACTGGGGATGATGCTAAAAGCGCTGCATTTTGTGTTATTTCTGGTTTGGTTTTTAGCTTTGAGGCAAGCGATGATGCACGTTCTTTTGATGTATCATAGATATGGGTCAGTTTTGCTGGAATCTTGCCTGAATCAATAGCTAGTGCTATTTGTGTTCCAATTGCTCCACAGCCTAGTAGTCCAATTCGCTTCAAACTAGAGGATTTTGATTGTGTTGTAATTTAGT
>VHBM01000013.1 GCA_016871975.1 Nitrososphaerota archaeon
ACCGCAATCTTTACACAAAAGCCAGCTTCGCTCCTGAAGAATCTTTAGCGGAGCTTCATATCTTGTATAAAATAGGTTGTCTCCATCACAGGACGGACAGGGAACACATAGATGTTTCATTAAAAATCATTTACAAATTTTGAATATAAGGCCCGCGTAGAACTGATAAGTTGTTCTTTTTTGATCAAAAAGTTGGATTGTTGATCTAAAAATAATCTCTAGTTTTTTGTAGAATTTGTAATCTGAGTTATGGTTGTGCCGTTTACTAATAACTCAATTATGGTACCATTTACATTAAGACGAATTATTGTTCCCTGAAGACCTGCCTTTATGGCAGTTCCATTAACATCAAACTGTAATGCTTGAGTAGCATTTTCTATTTTACTTGAATCAAGAAAATCATAAACCAAGGTTCCATTGACTTGAGCATCTACCGTGCCTGTAGAATTGGTTATTTTAGTCAGTGTCTCCATTTGCTCTCTTGAAAGAGCTGCTTCTCCAACAAAAATTTGCATGGCGTCCTGCCACGTACCACCATTTTCAAGTACTTGACGCATGGAACTCTTTGCCTCCTCCCACATCTTGTTTGTATAGTTTAACTGTCTAAGAATCACATCCTTTGCAGGACCATCAAGTGTTGCGACAAATCTATCATATTGCCATGAACCAACATAGTTTCCGCCACCTGGTTTTTCTACTATCATTCTTTCTTGTAGTCTCATCTCTGCAATCTTTCGCTGTTCATCTAAAAATTTCTGATAGTCATCTAGCTTTTGTTGTTTTGCTCTTTCTTTTTCTAGTTTTGCTGCAATGTCTTGGCGATATTTGTAAATTAGTGCACTGATTGGATCATTTTCAAAATCAATATCCTTATCAGGCAATGAATATGCGTCATCAAAACTTTGTGCAAGCTGAGACGATGTCAAGGCTGTGCCTTTGATAATGAAGGTTGTGCTTGCAAGACCTATTTTCTCATCTTCTGATGTAGCTGCTACATTTACAATATATTTTCCAGGAATTCGCTCCTTTACGCCAAACTCGTGATAAAATTTACCCTCTGAATCAGTTGTAGTAATTATGGAATCTGAGCCAAGCCTAATCTTTACTTCTGCATTTACTACAGGCTTTTGCGCATGATTTACAATATTTCCTGAAATATACAGTGGTTCATCAGCTAGGAACACTTCTTTTGCCGGCTTTACAGCAATTATCAAATCCCACAGCGTAGAATGGGCTAGCGGGATATTAGCTAAGAGAAGTACTACAAGTGACAATCCTAGTACATAGAATCTTCTAGTCACTTTGTTTGCTTTTTACTTTGATTGTTAAGATTAGGATCTATTCTTTTTTCTCTTTCTTGACAATATTTATTGAGTTATTCACGCATAAGAATACTCGCCCACCCTTATTCGTGCATAAACAGATAGCAGTATCAATCACATTACTTGTCCTAGTATCATACATAGGCAATGCTCATGCCGAGTTTATGACACAGAAATGCAACGACTGTCTTGTAATTCCAGACGCTCAAACTCTGGAAACCTACAAAAGGACACTACCAATAGTCATCTGGGCTGAAAATCTAAACCCTGGAAGCACAGTCATTGAGCTAAAAGGACAATCAAATCTAGGCACATCAAGCATACCTATTACAATCAGTGTCACAAATCCTATTGGAAATATAGTTGCAGTTGATCAGATAACTGCAAACCAAGTCGGAAGTTTTATGACCAAAATAAAGACAGGCGGTCCTTTGTGGAAACAAGATGGCTCTTACATAATTAAGGCACAGCAAGGCGACTCGGTAAATACAAACAAAATTGCAAAAATCCAAGTTGATATAACAAACGGTGCTGTTGTACCTGAATTTGGCGCAATAGCTACACTTGTACTACTAGTGGCAATAACTTCGATCATAATAGTAACTGCAAAAGGCAGATTGAGCACATTGCCAAAAATCTAACCAGCTAAACTTCTTAAATCCCAGAGAATCACCGTTTCATCAATTGGATCTAGAGCGATTTCAAGATGATGTATATGAAATAACAGAACGACTCGCATCACAGCTAAAAAAAGACGATCTGCCAAAACTAAACTTTGTAAGACAGCGACTAATCGATATGTACAAACAGAACTTGGTTAAAATCAACCACTCTGTTCTTGAACTAATCTGTGCAACAAATCTAATTGCACATGGATATTCAGTCGATGTTGAAAAACAAGTATCTGACATTTTGATTTGTGATGTTTATGCAACAAAAGGAGATGGCACAACAATAATCGAGATAGAAACAGGTTTCACACCGCCTGAACATGCACTAGATACTGTTGATTACTATATTGCAAGAATAATGAGCAAGATTGCAAGATACAGTAAGTTTTGCTCCAAGTTTTCACTTGCAATTCCAGTAATCGGAATTTTGCCAATCCCAAAGATCTTTCTAGAACCACCTAATGGAAGAAAGAAAAGTGATATAAAAAAAGTAAAAAAATTCTGTGATAGATTCTATAAAAACCCACCAATTGAGATAGATGAGATATTAAATGCAAGACTACATTCGATTTATCTTATTAACATAGACAAGGGGTTTGCAAAAGAGATGGACCCATATGCATATCTGGAGCTGACCAATAAACTAATCAAAAAAAGTGAGATTGATACAGGCAACTCAAAATAACAAGCTTTTCAAATAGCTAAAGATAGACTATAACTATGATCTGTGCAAACTGTGAAAAACACAAACATTACGAATGCATCGATTGCCTAAACGATCACAAGACACATCTTTGTGAATGTGATTGTCACATTATATCAAATCCACACAAATAAATTTAAAATCTATAACCTGCAGACCATCTGCTTTTCATTTTCTCATCTAATTCATCTGCAAGTGAATCAAGCTCCTTTGTATCGCCAAGCTTGTGATATGTCAGCTTTTCTAATGTGCTTATGACGCTTTTTGCAGAACGATACTGGGGAACCGATGGCTCGTTAAGCTCACCATAAAGCCCTATTCCTTGTATTCCATTTAGCTTGGCATAGCCTAGAATCAAGCCGTTAAAGCCTGTGATTATTGATTTTTGTGGAGTTGTGTTTAGATCCATTTTTTCTATCTGCTTTGTAAGCGACATTGATGTAGTGGTTACGTATGTTTTTGGTGACTTGCCAAACTCTCGCGTTGTATGAAATCCGCCAACAGTATAGATAAACTTGGCAGAATATTTTTTTGCAATATCAATAACGTCTTGGCATATGGCATGCAGCTCGGTAGTTGCCTGTGGTTGGCCTGCCCCGCCACCAAAAATGATCATGTCTTTTGTGTGTCTATACTCCCACTTGTCATCTGGCAGCTTTATGTGGCCGCCCATGTCAAGAACAAATGTTGGATAAGAAGACCGTGCAATTCTAAATTTTTTTGTCTTTAGATTTTCGTTTATGTGCTCAATTACTATAGCACCAACATTTCCCATATCCTGCATTGCCGCAATAATTATTGGCTTTTCAAGATCAGGCTCACTATCTTGGAAAAACTCCATACCATACTACAATCTTATCTTATCTTTAAACTGTGACTGCCTGAAAATCATTAATTAAATTTTAAAACTACACAATACAATGATCTGATATAAATTTCCATCGATCGAATTATCTAAAAATCAAGATTCATAAACCGATTCAACACTATGTGTGAAAATTAGGGATATACAGTAAATGAAAAACTTTGGTACGCTTGAGTACGTGCTTGACAAATACTCTCAAACATGGAGCTGGAAAGTAACAGGCCAACGCGCAGTTACAATGGTCTCAAAGGTGATTCCGCAATCTTGGTACGGTGATGGCCCACACGAAGCAATCGTTCCTGACAGCCAGAAAAATATCAAGCACATAAAATGGATCCTTGAGCGATATCCTCTTGAGATCCTATCCAAATCTGTCTGGAAAAGAAAACTTGTGGATCATCAAAAACCAATAGAGCGAATCCCAAAGATTGAAAAACTTGTACGAGCAAACCCTGGAAAACAGTTTCAAGGAAAGCTACTCAATTTTCAAAAAGAGGGACTTGATTTTCTAATAAAATCATACGGAAATGCACTACTTGCAGACGAAATGGGTCTTGGAAAAACCGTACAAACGCTGGCTTATTTGGCTACAGAAAAGCAGGCATTTCCAGCACTTGTTGTAGCGCCACTTGTCACCTTGAACAACTGGCAAAGAGAGATTGGTAAATTTTTGAAAAGAAAAAGCAGAAACGGACGACTAGTTGAGGGCGATATGCCTACGTCGTTTATCATACGTCATGGAAAGAATCAGGACCTTGGTAACTTTGATTTTTACATTATCAACTATGAATTATTGCACAAAAGACTTCCAGACCTCTTAAAACTAAACATCAAAACACTTGTTTGTGATGAGGTTCAAAACCTTCGCTCAAACACCACACAAAAGTATGCCGCTGTAAAAGAACTGGCTGCACTAGAGTCAGTAAAATATAGAATTGGACTGTCAGGCACTCCAATCTACAACCGCGGCTCTGAGATATGGCCAATTGTAGATATTCTAAGGCCTGGTCTTCTTGGAAACTTTAAAGAATTTTGTGAATATTTCTGTTATGTAAACGAAAAAGGAAAAGCAATTGTTCTTGAAAACAAACGACAGTCATTACACAAAGAGCTACGAAAACATGTAATGCTGCGACGCAAAAAATCTGATGTGCTAAAAGAGCTTAAAGAAAAGGTACGATACAAGGAAGTAATTGATGCCGACATAGAATATTATCACAGAGAACTAAACAGAATTTGGCAAAAACTTGAAGAAGAGCAACGAGATGCCAAATCGACGTTTGACAAATCTGCATCATATCAGCGAGCTATACAAGGAGAAAGACAAGCTGCCGGTGTTGCAAAGCTTCCATATGTGATCAACTTTGTTGAAAACATAATGGAAATTGAAGAAAGTGTAGTTGTATTTTGCCATCACAAATACATTCACCAGCTGTTGCATGAAAGACTAAGCAAATATTCTCCATCATCTATAATCGGTGGTCAGACAGACAAGGCAAGACAAGAAAACATTGATTCATTTCAAGCTGGAAAAACAAAACTAATGATTGCAGGTCTTAGGGCAGGAAACGTCGGCATAAACTTGAGTCGTGCACGATATGTTATTTTTGCAGAACTTGACTGGAGTCCAGCAATACATAGACAAGCAGAAGACAGACTACATAGAATTGGTCAGAAAAATACTGTCTTTGCATACTATTTGATTGGAAATGGAACCCTTGATGACCATGTGGCAAATGTTCTTGTCGATAAAAGCTATGAGATTGATTCTATCATGGATGCCAAAGTAGAAGAAGACGACAACAAGGAAAAAGCAAAACTAATCTTAGCTCAGATCCATGATAAACTATCTGCCAAAATCGTTAACTGAAAACCTGATTTTGAGCCTCAAATAGTATAAAAAACAAGAAAAAACAAGCCTATCATGGATTTTCTTTTAGAAGAAGAAATGATTGATCTTCTAACCTACTGTTTACAAAACCAAGACTCTGATGTAAATGAAAAGAAAAAAAGAATCACCGAAATTGGAAAAGAGCTTTTTGCAGATGGCGGTGTTGATGCAATGGAAAACATGTTTTTTGCACTAGAAAATAGAATCAAAGAAGAGATTGGAAAAGATCCAAAACCATTTCGTGCTCTATGGAATGGAAATTCTGATGAATGGAAATACTAGAAAAATAATCTTAAAAAAAAGAAAATATCCACTATGCGCTACCAATTCTGAAGATGTTGGTATGGCAAGTGGGACAGGTACCTTTGACGGCTGGTTTGCCGTTCTTTAGGGTAACTGAACTTGGACTTTGAATCTCTCTTTTTGTCCTACATTTGACACAATATCCTGTGGTCATGCGTAGAGATCTCTTTTTGCCATATTAGCGGAACGCTGTGAAAATTATTTTACCATCAGGTACATAACCGATCTAGGCTTTACATGCATGAATGAACGTAATATATGGTAAATAGCCGTCATTAAACAGACTATTTAAAACGAATCTTAAATTGGAATCAAGTAAACAGTAGATAATGAAAAAATTATTTCTTTATTGTGCAATCGCTGTTTCTTTGATGGCATATTTTTCACTTACATTATTTGTTATGCCGCCAAATTTTTTAGAAAAACCAAAACTCACACCACAACCCACTTTGGATGTAACTCTTGACAAATCAAAAATTAATTTAGGCCAATCATTTGAAATTAAAATCACATCAAAGAACATTGGTGATCTTGCAGACATTCAAATCGTATCAATTCAATTTCCAAATCTTGCAGAAATTGGAAATACAGTAAAAATTACAGAATATGATTTTACGCAATCACCATACTATGTTTTAGTTGGTGATGAAGTAGGAGCTGAATATACTGCTGGGCAAAAAATCGTTACTGCAAAATATCCCTCAATTGAGGCCTTTAGCAGACCAATAAACACAGGCGATCAATATCATATTGGCCTTCAAGTCACGCCTGAATCTGTAGGCGAATTTGTCATATATGTAAAAAGTGTCATTTTACCTCATTATACCGATCTGGCACACTACCCACAAAGCGGCATACTTGACTATCAAGGCGAATATGTTAAGGCTTATTCAGTCGAAGTTTCAAACCCTTAATTAGAATCCAAAGTCGATACTTAGAAAAAGCGTGAATAATTTTGGGAAAAACGATCAGCTTTACAAGTAAACAACACTCTTGGTTATTTTTCACATCCTCGATTCTTGTAAGCTTTGGTGTATTGATTGTAACAATTGGTGGTAGCTGGGATATTACAAATCATCTTTTGAATAGACCTGAAACATTTTTTTCACCACCGCATGCAATTCTTTACATTGGTGTTGCAATTGCACTTGCAAGTACTGTAATCAAATTTTTTAGCTGGAAAAATTTTCAAAATGACATAAAATCACAACATGCAAAACAAGTCAAGCTTACAATTTTAGGTATTGCAATACTTGTTGGTGCAGGACCATTTGATTTTTTTTGGCACTCTAACTTTGGTCTTGATGGATTACTTAGTCCACCACATCTTTTTCTGATCTCTGGCATGATACTTTGCAGTACTGCATCAATGACATCGATTGTAAGACATTCAAACAAAAAATTAAGCACAAACTCTTACACACCATTTCACTTTTTGATAATAATTGGCTTGCTAGCTGTGCTGCTCTCAACATCTGGATTGTTTTATTCTTTTTCATTGCCGTTTTCTGATACGGAGCATTTTAACTTTAATCCTGATCCAATGTTTGCAATTGCATTTACAACAATTGCATTTCCATTTCTTTTTGCATCAATACTTTACCTTTCATCAAGTTTTGTTAATGGCAAGTTTGGCATTGCATCACTTGTTGGAACATTATTTTTGATCATAAATGCATCAACATCAATTGCACAAAACTCATTTTTGATTCCAACCCTTGGCTTTTATTTTCTTGGAGTTATTCCAATTATAATTTTTGATGCAATGTTGTCAAATTCTAAAAGAAAATTACAGTATATAGCTGGCGCAATACCTGGGATATGTTTTTACTTTTTTTATTTTCCATTGATTACTCATACCTACAACGAAGTCTTTTCACATCAAATTGTCTGGCCAAGCATGACTGCGCTAATTTACTTTGAAATGCTAGAGTCTGTTTTTCCACTAGTTGTTGTTCCTGCAGCCTTGGCGGGCATTTTAGGCACGATTTTTGCAAGCAAAATTAGTCAAAAATTGAGGCTAATTTAGACGCAAAATGAGACTATAACACAAGTTTGCTTACTATGGTACTCTTGTTTGTAATTATTTTATCTTGATTGAGAATATTGTGTGGATCAAATTTTTGCTTTATTTTTTTAAATGCCAAGTATGTTTTTTTGCCATACTGCATTTTGACAAACTCTGAGCGTGCAAGTCCATCCCCATGTTCACCTGTAATAGTTCCGCCAAGACTGATTACTCTTGTAAAAAACCATGTTGCGATTTTTTTTATCAGTCTTTTGTTTTTGTTTGGCAAAATAATGCGTATGTGGATGTTTCCGTTTCCTACATGGCCATATGTTATTATCCTTGCATGGGTCTTTTTTCTAATCATATCTGCTATAGAAAACAGTTCTGATAGTCTTGATATTGGTACCGTAGCATCTTCTATTATGTGCGGCATTGATTCTTTTGGTAAAACCTTTTTCATACTATAATACAGAGCAGAATCACGATATTTCCACCATCTTTGGATATTGCTTTCATTATCCAGTTTATACAATATTTTTGCATTAGATACTTTGTTTAGACGTGCAATACTTTGCTTGATGTTCTCATCAAATTCTATAAAAAGAAGGCAGTTCGTAGCACGAGGAAAACCTACCTTGAAATTTTTCATTGTAGTATGATCTACAAACTCTAATGCAGATGGATGTAGTCTGATTAGATTCTGGCAATCATGCGCTGCAAGAGCCACAGAGTCATATCCAAGTATTACAAGCGATCGCTTTTGTGGCATTTTTCTAATTTTTAGTTTAGCTGAAACAACAATCCCAAGTGTTCCCTCTGATCCCGCAATTATTTTTTGTGAATCATTTTTATTGTTAATAGCATCCAGTCTGTATCCACATGAATTTTTTGAAACTTGAGGAAATCTTGACCTGTCTATACTATTTGCTACATTGACAACAAAGTCTGAAAATTTTGTTTTTGATGGTAATTTTATCAGATCGCCAGCACCTGTGACCAAAGTCACCTCAAGAAGATTGTCAATCACACTTCCATACTTTAACGACCTGCTTCCACTTGCATTTGTTGCAATCATGCCTCCAATTGTACAAAAAGGCCCAACTGATGGATTTGGGCCAAAAAATTTACCGTGTTTTAAGAGTTCTTTGTCTAAACTACCTTTCAATACTCCGGCATCTGCTTCTACATAGTTTTTTGTTACCTTGATCTTGTCAAAATTTTTCATATCCAAAATAATTCCATCGCCTAGTGCACTTCCGACAAGCCCTGTCCCGGCACCACGAGGTGTTACGGAAATTTTTCTTTTTGTTGCAAAATTCAAAACTAAAACAATGTCTTTAAGATTTTTTGGAATTACTACAACCTTTGGTTTTATTTTGTATGAGCTGGAATCAACAGAATAACACTCTAAAATCTCATCATCACGTAAAACTTGGCCCTTGATTGTTTTTTCTAATTTTTGTAGCTCTGATAATCTCATTAATTTATCAGACGCCACATCATATTATTATGTGGTAATTTAGAAGAACAGGGGAATCCTGTAATAATCCCAACGTTCTGGATCAAACTTTTTCACAAATTGGGCACTTTCATAAGTTTGTGTACGTTTCTCTACTACATCACGTAGCGCAAAACTAGTTAGATACTTGTATTTTTTGGCATGTGCCAACATCGTAAACATATGACGCAGCTCCCTACCCCCTTCGTGGCCCCAGTACCCCATCTTTAGTGAAATAGGTTCCAAAAAGACAGTATTTCCCAAGCCCACGTTTTCATCTTGAATTCCAGGACGTAATTTGTAATTTTCAAGAGGTCCTCCTTTCGCATATCCAATAATTTCGCCTTTTGTACTTCCTAGTCTTAAGGTGTTTAGTATGGTATTATAGTCCCTTACAGACTCTACAAAATTTTCTCTTGCAAACTGTAATGGTTTTGGTAACTCATCATATATTGCAAGCAGTGTATCAATAAAATTTTCATCGTTTCTTAATGTCATAGAATCAATTGTTGGAACAAGTCTTAGATTGTCATAAACAAAGTTTGAGTGTATTTGAATTTCTTGTTGCCTTAGATTCATGAATCCTAAAACATTATTCATAAAGTTTTTTCTCATTTGCTTAGGCAGAGACGCTAGAACCCTTTCAGTCATCTCTGTTTCATTATTTAACAAATCTTCAAAATACGCAACGGATCTGCGTACTATAAGAGATGGATGCCACGCCAACGCATGCGCGTTCATTTTTGCCATCTCCATTCCTTTTTTAAAATCGCCTAGCGCATAACCACTTATTCTATCTACTACCGAAAGAAACCAACCAAGCTTTAGGTAGTGTTCTTGTTGTTGCGGATCATTTTTTGTTAGTGGCGATTTTTCAAAACATTCTCTCATCTTTTTTTCAGCGTTTTCCTTTAGCTCGCCTTTCCATGGATAGGTTGTTCTTAGAATAAGTGCAATTACTATATTGATATCTAGTCCTGATTCGACAATTAGCGCTTGTACTCTCTTGTCGGTTAGAAGAAATCTTATCACATTATCTTCGTGCGGTTTGTCGACACTTTTTTGCGGATCAAAGTCGTGAAACAGCGCAGCAGCATACAGATACTTTAGATCATCTTGCTTAATCGACTCTAGTGAGCTTTTCCAAACAGCTGCCATCAATGTTACATAGGTTACTTCCAGCTCGTGATTGATGTTGTGATATCCATAGTAATCAGCACCAAGACCCTGTGACTCGAAAATCTCTACGGTGTAATCAAGCATTTCTGTAAAACAATGTTTGTCTAGGCCCATCAAAATGGCCCTGTTCTCAATTTCGTTTCTCAAGGTTGCAGTTCTTTGAATTACCTGCATTAGGATCTCGATCTCGGCGTTGCTTTTAAACATGTATTCAATCACTAGCCTCGTGCAAAAAAGTAAATTTTTGACAAAACTACCAAAAATTATGAAAAGATAAAATTCATTACAAATATTCTGGCTTGGTAGACAATGGCAATTGATGAAAAATTACTTTCCTCTGTAATGAAACATAATGAGCTTAATCATACATTACATCTAGACACAAAATCATACAAATTACGAGACGTATCAATCACAAAATCTGCTACGCCTCTAACAGGACCTAACATGCGAGGAGGCGTTTATTTTTCTGACACTTTTCATTATAGAATGAAGGCAACAGTTGACGATACTACAATAATCCAAATTCTGTCAAAGACAATGCTTGGGCCAAATACGGAATTCAAGAACCTAAAGATAACATCTAGCATGAAAAAAGGCAACACACAGATCTCATTGTACACAAATCTTACAAACACAATGCAAAGCTCATCAAAAATCGAGCTGAACATGGTTATTGTAGATATAAGAAAAGATTAGCCTAAGGCATCATAATACTTGTCATAGCTTTGTCGTAGTTCCATATCTGATAAAATTTCATAGGCTCTGTTTATTTCAGACATTTTTTCTTTTGTTGAAGGATCTTTGCTTTTATCAGGATGTAATTTTTTGACAAGTGCACGATATCGATTTTTTATCTCAATAGGGGTTGCGCTTTTTTGCACACCTAGAATTGCATAACAATCAGGCAGCGTTTCATCTTGTAGTGCTTTTTTAAACTCACGATGTCTTACATCCTTTGGTCTACCAAAATCAGTATCATCGCTTGTCCACTCTGAGTGATATTTTTCGTAATCATGATCCTTTTTTGACGCAAACTCTTTTGCATCATAGGATGTTTTTTTTCGCAAAATTGAATCTCGTAACAGGTAAATCACAAGACCAACAACTACGGCAATCGACACAGAAAATAAAATAGTCAAATCGGTAGTACTGACATCAGGAACTAGATCTTCTGAGCTTTGGGCAAAAACCTGTTGAAACAAGCTCAAAAAAACTATGTAGATTATTACTATCATTATCTATTCATGGATTTACTAGATTTTTTCTAGTTTTCTTCTATTATCAGAAGTACTTTATCTATCAACAACAAATACCAAGTATGAATATGGATGAGCTGGTAAAAAAAGGCAAAACCCTTCTTGGCGAAGGCAAATTTGAAGATGCATTATCATACTTTGAGCAGGCACTTGCCATGGACCAAAATAACGCTGATTTGTGGAATGATAAAGGCGTCGCGTTGCGAAGCTTGGGCAGATATCAAGAAGCGCTAGAGTGTTTTAACAAATCACTAGAGATTGAACCTCGTGACAAGCAAGCATCATAGTTGTAATTTATTGACACATTGTTAGCTTGCATCGTACAAAAATCATTATCTGCCAAACCAAGAAAATAATTCTAGTGGATCCATTAGAGGAAGCATACAATTTTTGTGAAATAGGCGAATACGAAAAAGCACTCAAGTGTTATGATAAAATACTGCAAAAGGATCCAGACAACACAAGGGCACTAGTTGACAAAGGCGTTACACTGCAAAATCTTGGCCACGTAAAAGAATCACTTTTATTTTATAATCAGGCACTTGAGCTTGAACCAAAAAACACTGGCGCTTTGTTAAACAAGGGCTCTGCACTGCACACACTCAAGCGATATACAGAAGCAATACTGTGCTATGATGATGTTCTAAAACTAGATAAAAAAAACACAATGGCATTTGCATACAAGGGACTCTCACTTGCAGAACTTGGTGAAGTTGAAGAGGCACTAGAATACTTCAAGCGTGCATTGGAACTCGACAAATACTATGACTTGGCAAATATTAGCATAGAAAAGGCAAAAGAGATCCTAAAATCATACAAAAAACTTACACAATCTAGCTTGGATTAAAACACAGTTACATCGCCAGGGGCTGGTCCTCTTTGTTGACTCTTTTTATGAAACTCGATAAACTCTTTGTGTGCAGTTTCTTGATGTTTTCGTAGCTCTTCGATATTTTCAAACATGTCATGGCATAGGTAGCACTTTGGTTTGTGTTCATCAACAAGTGGTAGTACCAAATCAATAGCTAGTGTCGTCTTTGGTTAATTATCTTTTTTTGATTCAGTCAGTCTTTAGTTTTATATTTGATAGAAATTGCCACATTTTGTGCTAGAAAAACTGGTAAGAGAATCGCAGGCCTTGGATAAGGCAATTGCAGGAGACGAGCTATCATTTGATGATGGAATGGAACTCATAAACTATGAAAACCTGCACATGCTTGGAGCAGTTGCAAACAACGCTAGGCAAAAACTGGTAGGAAACACTGTTACATTTGCTGCCTCTTACTATATGAATTACACAAACGTCTGTGCAGCAAGCTGCCAGATGTGTGCATTTTACAGAAAAGGTGATGAAGATGATGCATACACACTAAGCCCTGAGCAAATCGAGCAAAGAGTCGCACTTGCAAAACAGATGGGTGCAACCGAAGTTCACATAGTTGGTGGGTTTCACCCAAAGCTGACTTTAGACTATTATGAAGACATGATGAAAATAATAAAAAAGAATCATCCAGAGTTAAACATCAAGGCATTTACAGCAGCAGAGATTTTCTATCTCTCAAAGCTTACAAAAAATTCTGTAAAAGAAATTCTTTTGCGACTAAAAGAAGCAGGACTTGATTCTATGCCTGGAGGCGGCGCCGAGCTTTTCCATCCTGATGTTAGAAAATTTATCGTAAGGGGAAAATGTTCAGGACAGGAATGGCTTGACACAATTGAGCAGGCACATAATCTTGGCATTAAAAGCAACGCAACTATGCTTTATGGTCATGTTGAAAAACCAGAACATGTAATTGATCATCTAATCAAGCTACGCGAGCTTCAAAAAAAGACACAAGGATTTATCACGTTTATCCCACTCAAGTTTAGTTTAGATAATACGGAACTTGAAAAAGAAAAACTTGTTACGCACGAATGCTCATCAATTTATGACCTCAAAGTAATTGCACTATCAAGACTAATGCTTGCAGGTCAGCTAAACAACATCTCTGTTTACTGGGTAGCATATGGGAAAAAACTTGCTCAAGTTGCACTAGCAAACGGTGGAAACGACTTGGTTGGAACTGCATTTTCTGAGGAAATTTATCGAGCTGCAGGCAAACCAACAAACTCTTCTGTTTTAGAGCTTGCAAACATGGTTAAAGAAATCGGCCAAAGCCCTGCTCAGCGTGATACATTCTTTAACATACTGCAAAGATTTTGAATTTAGTCTAGGCGTAATTATCGTTAAAATCCTGCTTTATGTGGCAGGTTTTTTTTCTATGGTCTTTACGCCGCCTTCCTTTCTCTTTCTTCTTGCACCAAAGCTTATCAAAATAAGCAAAAATCCAATCCCAGCTACAATTCCTGACAACAACCGCATGTCTTGGTTTTGTTGTTGCGCCTCCAAAAGATCAAGTGCTTCTTCTTCTGTCATGCCAGATCTTCCTGCAGGACTCGTGGCATCAAGATATACGGTAATGGCTAGTCCAAATGCTACCATTACAATGCCAGAGACAAGAATTTTTTTATCAACAAGTACCATTTTCTATTTTGTTATAATAAAATATGATAATTATTGGTTTATCGGTACAGGTCAAACTCTGGGCTGCGTTTTTTCTCTTTTACCTCGCCTAACACTGCCTTTACTACTTCGGCGTGGTTGTAGGTTAGGTGTCGCAAAAACTTTGCTGACTCATCTGCCCGTGTAAGTTCGTCTGCAAAAACAAACCTTGTGCTGCTCAGTTCATTCATCAATTCATGGCATTCCTTGCATGGCTGAAAGTCTAAAATCAGTTTCATTTCGTACTATTTGCGCATTTTTAGATAATAAAGATGACTAATCATAGGATCGAATCAAAGCTAAATTTTCTACACGCGCCTCTGCTAATTAGGCAAACCTTAGATCGAATCTGGGAACAAGACTTTTTTGTGAGGCAAGCTCAAACATGTGCCTAATCGTTCGCTCGCCTGTCTTTCCCATGTTTGCAGTAATGTCATTTACGTACATTGTTACAAACCTCTTGATGAGATCCCTTGGCTTGCCCCTAGAGTACTGCATTGCATAGTCAAGTGCTTCTTCGACATGGGCCAAGCCATACTTGATAGAATCAGAAAGATGCTGGTCAAATTTTCTTATAGTTTCTATTCCAAGCTCTGACTTTATCACATTGATACCAAGAGGTACTGGCATGCCGCCTGTCATATTGTCCCACAATTTTCCAACATCCAGTATTTTTTGCAGGCCTTCAAGCTCATATGAAAGCTGAGTCTCATGAATTACTAGTCCTGCTTCTACTTTTCCTTCCTTTACTGCATTTGAAATCTGGCTAAAGTTCATCTCGATATAGTCAAACTTGCCAATCATTAGCTGCAAAAGCAAAAACGCCGAAGTCATTTTTCCTGGGATTGCAATCTTTGTATTTTTGAGCTCATCTTTTGTCATGGCTTTGTTTGAAATAACAATAGGACCATAACCAATACCAAAACTTCCTCCACTTCGAAGAATTGTATAGTTTGGAATGTATGCACAAGCATGAGCTGAAACCGCAGTTACATCAAGACTTGGATTTAGCGCTCTTTTGTTTAGCTCCTCAATGTCTTGGATCACATGTTTTACTTTAAAATCATCAGATCTTATTTTTCCTTCAAGCATCGCATAAAACATGAATGCATCGTCTGCATCAGGCGTATGCCCGACTGTTATTTCCATGCAACTGTTTTTGAGCTTCGTTATAAATATCCAAATTATTTTGTGTAGTCTAATATTCAAGAATGTTGGCAATAAAACATGAAAACAATTGAAGCGTTAGAACAAGACATTTTGTTACAAGTTCCATTTTTGCATAGATTCAAGGCACAAAAACCAATTCCTATGCAAAAACAACAAAAATCAATCATCTGTGGAACTGGAGACTCGTATGCTGCCGCACTTTTAGGCGAGGCATTTTCTGATTATCGAACTCGTGCTATAGGCCCACTTGATTTGATAAATAATCAAAACTTGGCAAAAAATCACGTGTATCTTGTCTCAATATCTGGTAATACCATATCCAATATCAGAGCGGCAAAAATCGCAAAATCTGCGACTGCGATTACTGCAAACAAGAACAGCCGTCTTGCCAAAGCCTGTTCGAAAATAATTTTCCTTGACTATCCAAGCTCAGGTGTATTTACATCAGGAAGCATTGGCTTTCTTTCAAGCGCTTTAACATGCATGTCTCTTGCAACAAAACTCAGTATTGACAATCCATCACAGTTGTTTCTTGATGCGCTAGCTGAGACAAGAAAAATCAAGATAAAAAACAAGGCCTTTTTTCTTGGAAACCAGTACACATTTCCTGTCTCAATGTATGCGGCAGCAAAGCTATACGAAATCCTTGGAATTGACGCACACTATGAGAGAATAGAACAGTTTTCACACATGGGACTGTTTAGTGCAAAAAAAGGAGACACTGTAATTGTATTTGAGCAAAAAAACAGACACAACTTGCAGCTTGTAAAAAACCTAAAAAAAATCGGACTAAACACAATTTTGGTAGAACCAAAAACCAATGATAAAGTTAGTGCCATCATATTTTTCATTTTTGTGTCGCAGCTTGTACCATTATACCATGCAAAAGCAAGACAGCAAAATGAATGCTATTTTATCAATGCCAAAAAAATACGAGCTGCAAGCTCGGATATGATCTATTGAATCTCTTCATAAGGTTTAATAGCTGAAGGAAAAGGATTTTTGCAAACATGAAATTCAAGACAACTGATCAGGTTCTAAAAATAATAGGTGACAAGAGCCTTATCCGAAACTTTGGAGTAATTGCACATGTAGACCATGGCAAAACCACGATGAGTGATAGCTTGCTTGCATCCAGCGGCATAATTGCACCATCTTCTGCAGGACAGGCGCTGGCACTTGACTCTATGAAGCTAGAACAGGAAAGACAAATGACTATTGTTCAGGCAAACGTTACCTTGCTTTTCAAGCAGGGCGAAAAAGAGTTTGTAATTAACATGATTGATACTCCTGGCCACATTGACTTTACAGGAAGAGTAACTCGAAGCCTAAGGGCAATTGATGGCGCAGTTGTAGTATCTGACTCTGTTGAAGGAATCATGACACAGACAGAGACTGTGACAAGACAAGCACTTGAGGAACGTGTAAGGCCTGTTTTGTATATCAACAAAATTGATCGTCTAATCAAGGAGCTAAGACTGACTCCTGATAAAATGCAAGAGTGGCTTGCAGAAATTATTTCAGACTTTAACAGCCTTGTTGATACCTACGCAGAACCTGAATACAAGGACAAGTGGAAGGTATCAATTCAGGACGGCTCTGTTTCATTTGGCTCTGCCAAAGACAGATGGGGCTTTAATATTGACATCATGAAAGAAAAGGGAATCACATTCAAAGACATTTACCAAGCATACGAGTCAGGTGGAGTAGAAGAGCTTGCAAAGAAAGCCCCACTTGCTGATGCTGTTCTTGGCATGGTTGTAAAGCACCATCCTCCACCACATGTTGCACAAAAGTATAGAATTCCAAAAATCTGGAAAGGTGATCTAGAGTCTGACGTTGGGAAAGCACTACTAAACTGTGATGATAATGGTCCCGCAGTAATGATGATTGTAAATATGACAGTAGACCCTGCAGCAGGGCCTGTCGCAATTGGAAGACTGTTTTCTGGCAAGCTAAAGGACGGACAACATGTTCACATTATTGATTCAAAGCGAGAGGGAAGAATACAATCCGTTAATTTCTTTATGGGAAACCAGCGTGAGATGGTAGGCGAGCTTGCAGCTGGAAACATCCCCGCACTTTTGGGACTGCCAGAGGCAAGAGCAGGTCAGACACTTGCAAGTATTACCGATGTTCCATTATTTGAGGGAATCAAGTATGTATCAGAGCCTGTAGTCCAGATGGCAGTTGAGGCAAAGCATCCAAAAGACTTGCCAAAACTTGTCGAAGCACTGCGTCGAATTACAATTGAGGATCCTAACCTTGTTGTAAAAATTAACGAAGAAAGTGGCGAGACAATAATTGCCGGAATGGGTGTTTTGCATTTAGAGATTGCAACTACTCTGATAGGTGATGCTGGAGTACAAATCATTACATCACAACCCCTCATCAACTATAGGGAAACAATAAGAAAAAGAACAGACGCTGTAATGTCAAAATCACCAAACCGACACAACAAACTCTTCATGGCAGTTGAACCACTAGAGCCAGAAATTGCAGAGATGATAAGAACTGGCCAACTCTCAGAAATGAAAGACAAAAAAGAGGTTGCAAAAACTTTGCGAGAAAAGGGATGGGATCCTGATATGGCAAAAAGCATCATGAAGTTTGATCCCCGCGGAAATGTACTAATCAACGCAACAAAAGGTGTGCAGTTTATCCAAGAATCCACTGATTCAATTTTGACTGGATTTGAAGAGGTAATGAAAGAAGGTCCTTTAGCAAAAGAGCAGATGCGAAACTGCAAGTTTATCTTTACTCACTTTGTTCCACACGAAGACCCCGCACACAGGGGACTATCGCAGCTTGGTCCTGCATCAAGGCGTGCATGTCTTGGGGCCTCACTAAAGGCAGACCCTGTCTTGCTTGAGCCAATACTTGGAATCGAGGTTCGTGTACCACAAGACCTGATTGGAAACGTAGCTGGTGTTTTGGCTGGAAAACGTGGCAAAGTAATTGACATGCAACAAAAAGGCGTTGTAAATATTGTAACAGGTGAAATACCTGCATCTGAGACATTTGATCTATCTGAAGTTATGAGAGGACAAACTGCTGGCAAAGCAATGTGGAATAGTCACTTTAAGGCCTGGGCTCCACTTCCAACATCCATCCAAACGCAGGTAATTGCAGATGTTAGAAAGAGAAAGGGGCTTTCACCAGATCCGCCAACTGCTTCTGAGTTTATCGATACAGAGTAAAAATGATTTCCCCCCGATTTTAGCGTAAAAAGATGCTGTGATGACGTAATCTTTAAGATCAATAATTAGATCATTGACTTTGATTGAAATCGAAAATAAATGATCTTTTAAGACACTACAAAAAAGCTTATGATTTTGTGTCACGGAATTTTCCTGATGATACAAGCTGGCAAAATAGCGTAAAATTTTCAAAAATAACAGCGAGATATTTCTTCAAGCAGTATGTGTGGGTCGTTCTTGCTTCTGGATTCAAAGTAAGCATAGTAGAGAAAATATATGAACGCTGGAGCAAAAATCCGACGAATTTCTCTGTGATCAGACACCCTTTGAAGAGAAAAGCGATAGAGAAGACATCTAAAAATTATGTACAGCGATTCAATGAATTAAAATCTAAAAAAACAGAAAGCGAGAAGCTGGAATATCTTTCCACATTGCCTCATATTGGCGATATAACAAAATATCATCTAGCTAAGAATCTCGGAATTGAAGTTGCAAAGCCAGACGTCCATCTACAACGATTAATGAAAAAATTCGGATTTAAAGACGTACAAGAAATGTGTAAAGTGATTCAAAAGAAATTTCATCACAAGATATCTGTAATTGACATAGTTTTGTGGCGATATGCTGAACAAGGAAATTAAAATTTGACTCTCAAAGGTCACAAATCTCATTACAACATCAAACTATTACGAGGCTATGGAGTATGGTAATGTGAACATTTACTAGTAAACTGTTCAAAAATATTCATCATGAATCTTTAGTTCATACAAAATTAAGAAATTGGTATGAGTAAAACATCAAATAAAGCGAAACAAAGAACAAAAGCAGCAGATAACGCTAAATTGAAAAAGTAGATTGTTTACATAGACAATACTCAGCTAAATCTTGAATCCGTTATAACATAAAGAATGTTGGATTTTATAGAGATTGCAAATAATGTCAGTATTTATTTGATACATCAAAGAACTACTGTTCTAATTTGAAAAAAATTAATCCACTTGAGGTCTTTTTTTGGACTTTTCGTCGCAATGAGAAAGATGTCATCAATCTTTATGATTCTCTTTCCGACGTTATGAGGACTGCAACAGGCGGAGATATGTTAAATTTTGGGTTTTGGGATGAAAAAACAACTTCTCCTATTGAAGCTCAAAAAAATCTGTGTGAAATTTTCAGCAAAATGGCAGAATTAGCATCTAAACAAACTGTAGTTGACATTGGAAGTGGATTTGGTTCGCCTGCTTTTCAATGGTGCTTTAATTACGACCAAATTAAAATAACCTGTGCCAACATAAATTTTCACCAATTAAGAGACTCCATAAAGGAAATTACTAAAACAAATGACAGTGATCATAAAATTAAAAATAACAATCAATCTAGTCTCAATTTCATAAATACAACTTCCACGATGTTACCATTTGAAAATGCATCAGTAGACCGAGTTCTTGCTCTTGATTCCGTGCAGCATTTTAAACCTTTAAAGAATTTTCTTTCTGAATCTAAAAGAATTTTAAAAGAAGACGGAATACTGGCTCTGGCAATGCCAATAATGCTGGAAAAACCTTTGGTACCTATTACAAAACTAGGAATACTCTCTGTGACTTGGTCTTCAGAGCATTATAATATTGATTTTATCACATCTCTTCTCAAACAAGAAGGATTTCATATTAGTGAACTAAGAAAAATTGGTTCAAACGTCTATGAACCCTTGGCAGATTACTATCTAAAAAATCGAGAGTCACTTAAAACCAGAATATTGCGTGAGTATCCTGGTTATGTTGAAAAAATTCTCCGAAAATCGCTAGTTAAATTGAATCAAGTTTCTCAAAGAGGAATTATCGATTATCTTCTAATAGTCTGCAAAAAATAGCTAATACCTCATCAGAGAAGATATAGTATATGAAGAACCAACAAAAGACTGTTTTAGATTTTCCAACTAGTTCTAACTTAGGTACAAAGTGGAACAACTATTTTTATTGATAAAAAACAAACAATAATCATGGAAAGATACGAACGCAAACGTAGCTGGGTTTGGTTTTTGCTTCCGGTCTTTGTTCAGGTAATTGGCGGATTAATTGCATATTATGCATTAAGACCTGATGAGCCAAGAATGGCAAAAGACTGCCTATACATTGGAATAACACTTACCGCACTCAATTTTGGAGTCTTTGTCATCTTGTTTGCAATAGGCTTTACATTTGATCAAATGTTTCAATCAGAATTTAGAAATGACATGATGTGGGGAGTTTAGATACAATTCTTTTGTGTGCAAAAACAAACGGATGACTAGCTAGAATTTCACACCATTTGTTATATCATAATCATAAAACTCCAATAAAGCCATGTCAAATGAAGACGAAAAGCCAAAAGGCGTAATTGAAGAGATTTTAGATAAGCTAGGCTCACTTGTAGCTGCGGCATTTGGACTTGTTGCAGCCTTGGCATGGAACGAGGCAATTCAGACCATATTCAGAGAGGTATTTGGAACCCAGCAGGCAATACCCCTGATGATAGGTTATGCAGTAGCTGTAACGATTATAGCTGTAATTCTAACTTTGATCATAGCAAGGGCTGTTACAAAGGCAAAAGAAGCGTCATCAAAGTTAGGCCATCGCCCAAACTAAGTCAATAATGAAAAAATCAGAACTACGAAAACTAATTGAGGAATACAAGCGCCTAAAATCACAATCTAATAAAAAACAAATATCATACAATCAGAAAACCTCAGATAAACTAAAGGAATTGAAGCATCGTTACTTTCATGAGACAGGACAAGATATAGAATCTGATTTAAAACTACAAGAGTAAAAATAATGATTTTTTAAAATGCAAGTATGGGTCTAGAATTCAAAAAACTAGCTGAAGACGTACGTGGTAAAATCCTGTTTATGTCATATGATGGTAAAAAGTCACTTAACATTGCAGAAATCAAAAAGGGATTTGCCCGAGGTGGACATTACCACCCATACGAGCAATATCATGTAATTTTATCAGGTAAGATAGAATACAGAGAAGAAAACCTAGACACAAAAGAAGAACAAATCCAGATCGTTAATGGATATAAGATAATCAAGGTTCCACCAAACACAGCTCATCTTTTGATTGCATTGGAAGACACATTATTCTTTGAATCATTTGACAAAGATTATGTTGCTACTGATTATCAAAAGTACCGTAAAATTGTCGAAGAACGAATGAAAGTAAACTAGATTAAAGCAATTTTTGTCAAGTTTGATAATTTTTCGATAGTCTCAACATCAACTTGATCTGATTTTTCGCGATTAACAAGAATTGCCCTACATCCAACCTTTCTTGCAGAAACAATATCATGTATTCTATCTCCCACAACTATTGCCTCGTCTTGTAAAATCTGGAGTTTTGCAAGTATTTTTTCAATCTGTTCTTTTCTATCATAGCTATCATCACGACTCACAACACCTGAAAAAACATTTAGCTGATCAGCTCTTGCAAAGATCTTCTCAACAGCTTTTCTACACTGCAATGTGACTAGACCCAATTTTAGCTGCTTTGATTTAAAAAACTGTAACACGTCAAAAGCATTTTCGATTATCTCAAGATTCTCAACTGCCTTGTTTTCTTCTTCACAAATTGATTCAAACGCTTCTTTTATCTTTACAGAATCCCCATTTGCAAAATCAACTATGTGTGCAAAAAGTGGCTTGAACTCGTCTTGTGTGTTAAAGATTTTTTTTAAATTGTTTTGAATTAAATCATATCGTATAGGTAATCTGACGAGTGTCCCATCAAGGTCAAAAATGATACCCTTTATCATAGGATTTGTTCCTTGTATCCATCTTCGCGCCAAATCCAGTCTCCACAATCTATGTGTCGTAAAAGGTATGTTCCGTCTGGATAGATATCATTGCCCAAACTAGGTGCCTGTGTGATTTTTCCAAGGCCAAGCATTGTGTAAAGATATGGTAGATTCCTTTCTTTTTCTTGCTTTAGAACTTTTGTAGAGATATATCCCCAAAGTGGAGTTGTTGTATGAAATTTTCCAGAATCAACTTCTGTTACGTAAAACCTGTTATCTGAAACTCCTTTCAAATCTACTGCATAGTTTCCATGTGGTTTTTTATCGATTGCATGGATTGCTTTTTCACCAAGCCTGTTTGCTTCCTTGTCTACTACAATTTTTGACACGGTTGGCGTTCCTGTAATTCCAGATGGAGAAATATGCTTGAATGGATACTCGATTCGTTCTCGTGTAAAGGATGCAACAAGTTTTCCTTCATACCAAAAGCTATCCCACGCTAGATTCTTTCCTGAAAGATACTGTTGTAACATAAAATCAGAATAGTCTACCTTTTTCTTTTCAACCCAGAGATTTATCCAGTGTTTTGCCTCTGCCGCCTTGTTGCAAAGCAGGCTAAGGTTTCCACCGGCTCCTTTTTTTGCTCTAATCCAAACTGGTCCTTTTCCAAACGAATCAAATGCTTCCTCAATATCACTTGATGAATCTACAGTCTTTGTTTTTGCAACTGAAATGTTATTTTCTGATAATTTTTTTTGAACTACTAGCTTGTCTTGTGCAATAATTTCAGGCTCTGGTAGAAGTGTTTTCGCATTTATCGATTTTTTATTTTGTGAAATAACTTGCGCTTCAGATGTTGGCGAAGGGTGAACAAAGCTTATTTTATTTTTTTCAACAGTTTCTTTTACAAGTTTTATAAAGTTAGGATCAGCGTGTCTTGGTGAGCTTATCCTGATATCAAGATCTGGAAATTGCAAATAATATTTGTTAAAATCAGTTCCTATGATGAAAAATTTTTCTTTACTTGCTCTTAATGCACGAACAAAGTTAACTCCGCCTATCCCACCTGCACCAGTAACAAGAATTCGCTCCATTAGTTAGACCTCAAGTATCATGATATTATGAATTACTCGAAAATCAAGTAATCATAAAAATAGTTCGAATCATTGCTTCTAAACCTACAAGACTAAATAATATGCAAAATTTTCTAATCTCGATGTACGTTTTTCTAAGCCATGATGTGGACTGGAAGCGCCAGGGGCCTCCAAAAGAGCATGTCATGGCACGAAAGGAACGCTTTGATAGTAGTATAATTGCAAATTTGGACAAACAAAACCCATACTATAACATACCCGAAATTATGGAAATTGAAGAAAAGTTTGGCGTCAAATCCACATTTTTCTTTAGGACTGTGTATGAAAATGGTAATTATGAAGACTATGAGGATGACATTAAATCACTAGTTGATGGCGGATGGGAGGTAGGACTACACTGTGATCCTTCCTCAATTGATAATATTGAAAAACTAGGAAAAGAAAAAGAAAAACTAGAAAGACTAACAAAAACAAAACTGCAAGGAAACCGCGTTCACTATCTCAAGTTTACAAAGAAATTGCCAAAGATGCTAAAGGATTTAGGATTCTCATATGACTCCTCGCTTCGAAACTCAAAGGACAAAATAGACAAATCTGAGATGGGATTCCAAAATTTAGATGGCATTATCGAGTTTCCTGTTACCTTGATGGATGCATATTTGTTTACAT
>VHBM01000014.1 GCA_016871975.1 Nitrososphaerota archaeon
CCTGTCTTACCGAGTTTGAGTGGTTTCATAAAATAGAGACAGAAAACGAGACACTAACACCACAAGTCGATGATCTTTTACTCAGGGCACAAAAGGCATTCCAGCAGATAGATGAGGTAGTAAAGGGACTTCAGGTTCCGCTGCGAGTTGGGATGATGGAGATTGTTTTCAAGGGTTTTGCTATAAAGAAGAAAAACTATGAAGTGCGCGAGCTTGAGACAATGATTGAAGACTTGGAGAAAAAAATTCCATCTGGTATTAGCAAGGCATCCAGTCTTCTCAAGGAAAGCAACGACATAAAAAAATCACTAGAGGAATTTACCGCACTCCGAGATACAATTCAAGTAGCAAACAAGCTAAACATTGATCTTGGCAACTTGGGACTGGGCAAGTACTTTTACACAAATATTTTTGTCATAAACACTTCTGACTATGATGAGATTTCCCGCTCACTTGAGGGAGTTACAATCTACAAATATGATCTTGAGACAAAAGAAAAGGCTGCAATATTTGTAATTGCAGGAGCTGGCGAGTCTGAAAAGGTAAACAAGGTATTGCGAAACCTTAACGCAAATCCCTTTTCAATTCCTCAAGGCTATCCACAGATACCAGTCAAGGCCTTTACACTTGCTGAATCAAAGATAAAGGAGCTGCAAGGCAAGCAAAAAGTAATTGCAAAAGATCTTGAGAAAATAAAAGCTGGCATACGTACCGAGATACTTTCATTGCACGAGGCTGCACTAGTAGCTAAAGACGTCCTTGAGACTTTGCGCAAGCCTGGTGGAACAAAGCAATTTGCAATGATTCAGGGCTATATTCCAAAATCCATGGAAAAAAAATTCAAAGAAGTCACAAAAGAGTGGACATCAGTAACAGAGCCAATCAAGGATGCAAAGGCACTTGAGCAGAGCCCCACCCTCCTAGATAACAAGCGATGGATTAGAACATTTGAAGTCATTACAGAAAGTCAGGGAATACCAAAAAAAGGAGAACCTGACCCGACTCCAATGATTGCGCTGATGTGGCCAATCTTTTATGGGATAATGTTTGCCGACTTGGGCCATGCACTTTTGCTTATGGGATTTGGTTTACTATTCAAGTTCAAGGGCCAAGGAACACTTGCAAGGTGGGGAATGCTAATTGCCATATCTGGATTCTCTGCTGCAGTTGCCGGGACGTTTACAGGCGAGGCCTTTGGCTTTCATCTTGATCATCTAGCTCCGTTTGAATCACTTTTACATGAAGGCGGACCACTACACTCTATTTCCTGGCTTATTGGAGTTGTAAGTGTTGCCGAGCTTACATTTGAGCAAGTAATTCTAATTCTCAAAGTATCAATATTTTTAGGAATTGTACACTTGGTTTGGGCATTTGTTTTGCGAATTAAAAAACTATGGAAAGAGGGTCACCGCACAACAATGTATTTTGAGGCAATACCAAACCTTGTCATGTACTTTGGAATAGTTGCAGTCATGATGGCAGCAATTGGATCAGGATATGATGTGATGAATATGTACTCAAGAATACATACAGAGCCAGTTCCTTGGGTTACCATACTGGTAGGCGACTGGGCAGTAGTCTGGCTTGTTGTTAGAATTGCAATATTTACAGTAATTGGATGTATTGTACTTATGATAATTGGTGGCATGCTACACAACAAAAAGCACCCAGAGGAAGGAGGAGATATGGCAAGCGCAGTCATGGAAGTTTTACTTGGAAAAACTGTTGAATGTCTATCACACACAATAAGCTATGCACGACTTGGCATCATGTTACTAGTACATGCTGCACTTTTGTTAACTGTCAATAATGCATATGTTCATCTTGGGGGCATGGGCTCAGGCGGCGCCCTTGCAATAATTATTGGCGGAAATATTGGAATCATGATAATAGAAGGCCTGATTGTATACATACAGTCTTTGAGACTTCACTTGTACGAGTTTTTTACAAAGTGGTATGGTGGCGGATCAAAGCAGTTCAAGCAAGTTGTTCCTGAAATGGTTTACAACCAGCTTTTATGGAAGAAAAAGTAAATTCATTCTTTTAGCTTGCTTTCCTGAAATACATCAGAGCCATACCAGCAATACCTAAAGTAATCAAGACACCACTCATGAAACATTGGATCATTGCTGTAAAACATCTCACTCAGGTCAGATTCGCCTTTAAGGTCTGCAAACAACACACATGCCTCCTTTTCATTTAAAACCACCATTGTCTCAACTCTGTCTTTCATTTTTCGCTCAACAAGCCCCTCCTCAATTAGTTTAGAAAACCCTAGTTTTGAGAGGAGTTCCTTCCTGCCTTTTGGCACAATTGTTGACTCTGAAAAGATATAGTGAAACTTGACTCCGGTTTTTACTTTTTTTACTAGCGGCTCGATAAGGTCTAGCGGTACCTCTGATAGTAGCTCGTAGATGAATTCATTTGCGTTCTTGTAGATAGACTTCCACTGCTCAAGAACCTTGACTACACCTTTTACGTACTGGCCACTAGCAAGCTGGCCTGCCCTCATCACAAACTTTATTGGAATATCACCAAAAGTATGATCTTCAAAATATTTCATGTTTTGTGACAAAAATACAATTGATGGTACCTGTGTACACATTGTCCTTCCAAAAGTTGTCAGCGTATACTTGCCGTCAATTTCTTTTATGATTAGCTTGCTTTTCTCTAGTCTTGTAAAATTGCGGTGAACCTCTTGCTTTGTTGTGTCCAGATTTTTTGCCATTTCAGTAATTGTGGATTTTTTTTCTAAAAGCTGAAACAATATTTACAATCTTTGATGACTTGCAAGTTCTAGAAAATTTTCTGCTGCCTTTTCATAAAGATCTGTCATGACAAGCTTTGTTTCATGCTTGACTAAAAAATGTAATGTGCTAGTAGATTATTCAACAGGAAGTTCCAGTCTGTTTGCCCACTCTGTCCATGAACCCGGATATACTCGAACTTTTTTAAAACCAATTTTTTTTAACGCCAAAAATGCATTTGCTGCCCTGTATGCACCCTGGCAGTATGTTACAACTTCAGAGTCTTTTGGAATTTTGTATAAAGCTAAAAGATCGTTTTCTTTTTTCAAAGTTCCATCTTCGGCAACATTAAGGTTCCAGTCTACATTAATCGCAGTTGGGATGTGCCCCTTTCTTGCTGCTCTAATAACAGTTCCGTCATACTCGTCTTGAGACCTTGCATCAATGATTCGTATTTGGTTTAGGTTTTTTGTGATGTATTCAAAGCTTGCAATGATCTCTGAATTTATTTTTCCAGAAAATTTTGTTGGTTTAAAACCATTTAATTTTGTTTCAAGTGGAAGATTTTCTTTTTTCCATTTTTTTATACCACCATCTAACATGAATACTTGTGGATGTGAAAAATACATCAAGAGCCAGACACCGCGAGCTGCAAGCATTCCAGATATTTCGTCATAAAAGATTACTTTTTTTTCATTTGTAATTCCAACAAAAGAAAAAAGCTGTTGCAGCTGTCTGTTAAATGATTCAATGCCTTCCTTTGTCGTATCAAACCAGTGAAATGCAAAAAGATCTAAATTTACAGCACCTGGAATATGGCCTTCTGAATATTCCTTGAACGATCTTGCGTCTATTATGACAAGATTTTGATCTTCAAGCGTTTTTGCGAGTTCATTAGTTTGTATTAACATGTCTTTAATCAAATTGTAAAATGTAAATTCATTTGTTTTTTAAAGATAAAAAGGAAAAAAGGAGGGTTTGTTTTTACTCGTTTACGTATGCTCGTTCGCCGTGCTGTGCAAGATCGAGTCCAATCTCTTCTTCTTTTGGAGTGACTCGAATTCCGCCAGGCCATACAGCATCCATTATCTTCAGTATAACGATTGTTACACCAAATGCGTAGCCTATTGAAATTGCTGCACCAATGATGTTGAGTGCTTGTTGTTCATAGCCTTCTGGAGTTCCTGTCCATGCGCCAATTCCATCACCTGTATCCCAGATGTGAGGACTAGCCAGTGTTCCTGTCAGGATTGCTCCTGTAGTACCACCCATTCCGTGTACTCCCCATACATCAAGTGCATCATCCCATTTGCGTGCATTCTTGAATGCTACGGCACCATAACAGACCGTTCCAGCTGCGATACCAATGATTATTGCTGCCATTGGTCCAACCCAACCAGATGCTGGCGTGATTGCTACAAGGCCTGCTACTGCTCCTGTCGCTGCACCAACCATGCTTGGTTTGCCTGTGTGAGCCCAGCTCATTAACATCCATGTGAGTGATGCCATGCCTGTTGCCGTGTTTGTTACAACCCAGGCGCTTACGGTGACTCCATCAACCATAACCTGGCTTCCTGCGTTGAATCCAAACCAACCAAACCAGAGTATTGATGCACCAAGGACTACCATTGGAACACTGTGTGGCTCCATTGGAACTTTTCCATAGCCTAGTCTTCTGCCTAGAATTAATGCGGCAGCTAAAGCTGAGAATCCTGATGTAATGTGTACCACAGTACCACCAGCAAAGTCTAATGCAAAGCTAGGTGACAGATCTGGATTTAGATCAATTGATCCTCCACCAATGTACCCGCCTCCCCATACCCAATGTGCTATTGGATCGTATACGAATGTAGCCCAGAGCAGTATGAAGATTAGTAGTGCACTGAATTTCATTCTGTCAATTAGTCCACCAACGATTAGTGCTGGTGTGATAATTGCAAATGTTGCCTGGAACATGGCAAACATCTGGTGTGGAATCGTGTTTGGCCATCCCTGACCACATTGATCAGCATCTACCATTGCGTTCATCTGGTATGCTGCAGACCAAGTGTCTGCACAAGGACCAGGTTCACCTAATGGTGCGTAATGCGATACATCATTGAATCCTACATATTGAAGCGAGCCCATGTACAGATTTGCGTCACTGTCAATTGGACCAAATGCTAGGCTGTAACCCCAAAGAACCCATTGCACCGAGATAAGACCAATAATGATAAAGGTCATTCCGATTGCATTTACTGCGTTCTTTGATCTTGTTAATCCACCATAGAAGAATGCTACTCCCGGTGTCATAAACAAGACAAGTGTGGTTGCAGTCAATATCCATGCAGTATCACCTGTATCAATTCTGCATGGCAGCATGTTTCCTTCGCCGTCATCATACCAACATTCGTTTGCATTGCCTGTGTAGATTCCTGATGTTCCCATCACATAGCCATCCATTCCGTCATTGACTGATTGTGCAAAGGCTTGTGTCATTGCACTTGTTGCTGTAATTGCTACTGCTGCGATAAGTAATAGAGCATACTTGCGGTTTCTAGAATTCATTAATGAGGAACAAAAATGAAATTATTTAAGGCTTGATAGGTGTAAATTACCAAAAATGTAAATTATTATACTTGGTGTTTTAATGATAGTATCATAAAATGGTGAAATTAAATCATGAGCTCTTTGTGGCTACGGGGGAAAGCAAGACTTGCGATTAAATCCAAAATTATCAATTTTTGACACATTTAAAACAAAAAACGAACTGACTGGAGAGGCGCAAAGACAGCGTGCCATAATTACAAGACTGGCAACAGAATCTAGTCCTTCGCTTAGAACACGAACTGCAATTTCTCAAAAAATAGCAGAAGAAAATGGCATAGCATGGAAGAATATCTATTCTGGGATTTTTCATGATCTGGATGAAGTCTTGCTTCCTTTGGGGATAGCAGAAGAAGCTGGCAGACTGCCTCTAAAGCGGGGACCAAAAGCATTACAGGAAGTCGGAATACCTCACTATAGATTAACACAGAGCGGTTTGCTTGTTGCGCTTTCACTAAAGGAAATTGTTGATAAAAGATATCTTTTAACACAGTTTTTTTCCATGTCCAAATCAGATCAAGAGTTTCAAAATACTATACTAAAACTAATAGAGATTGCACCACGCTTTGTATTTTCACTTTTTGAGAGATATGTCAAGGCCTACTGTTCTGGGAAACTAGAAAATTTACTGCCCTTTAATCTAGCTAATCTGAAAAAAATAGGTGATGATTCACTTGCGGTACAAAGAGAGATTCTTGAAGGATTTACAAAACTATCAAAGCTTGAAAAAGAAAAGATCCTTAATTTTGTTCAAGTGATAAGCTAAATCTGCCAAACATTAAAATCATCATCAGAAAATGAGCTTTTTATGGGTTCTACCGGTGCACAAAAAGTATACGCATCTGTAAAATCATACAGCCAGAGAGGCAGACTCTTGCCAAAAAGTATTCTGCAGACACTGGCAGAGTCTCGCGATCTTGATGAGCTTGTAACAAGAATCAAGAACACAAAATATGCTGACGGGATTTCAAAAATTACAAAGCCCTACACTGCAGAAAAAATTGAATCCATACTGCGTAGTCATCTTGCAGACATTCACTTTTCAATTGCAAAGACTGCAGGAAATCCAGTACTAGACGCATATTATACCAGATTTCTTATCTGGAATCTAAAACTTATACTGAAAGGAAAAATTCTAAACAAAAGCCAGAGTGAGATAGAGCCTTACCTTAACTTGCATGCAGAAGAGTTAATCAAAAAACGCGACATTATCTTAAAGGCACTAGTAGCACGAGACCTTGAAGAGACGGTTACAAATCTTAACTCTACTGAGTTTGGCGAAGACATTGCAAAGGCTGTTGCACTGTATAATGATAAAAAGAACATACAAATTTTTGATACTTACTTTGATAAAATTATCATTCAGCAAATAAGCAGCGGACTGCGAGTCTCAGGCGACAAGGATGTTTCTCGCATTGTTGGAATGGAGATTGATTTTTACAACTTGCTTAGTGTTATGCGGGGAAAGTTTTGGGGACTAGACGAGCAACAGATTCATGATCTCATAGTTTCACACACTTCAACTGCACCAAAGGACTTGCTTGGAAGAATGATTGCCGCACCGTCTGTAAGGGAAGCATTCAACGAGCTAACAAACACTCGTTACAAAGATCTGATGCCGCAGTCAGAAAGCGACATTGATGCTATTGCTGAATTTGAAAGAAAATTTGAAATTGCGATGTACAAGGCAGCTATTAACACTTTTACAAGAATGTTTAGCGCAGCGACAAGTGTTGGAATAACAAAGCTGACATCTTATGAAGTCAGAAACATTGCTGCAATAGCTTTTGCAGTAGAACAAAAGATTTCCCCGCAGACTACGATGTCAAAGCTCATAGTCGAGTAATATCCCTTAATTCACTCTGCTAATAGCAAAAATTCAGTTATAATTAATAACTCTGATTGTTATACGGAAAAAACATAGATGGATACAAAAATTTTGAATAAAACAATTAAGATTAGCACTATTCTTGCTATGATTTTTGCCTTACCTGCTCTTGGCATTTTTCTTGGAATTTATTATTTTACTGGAAACTTGATCGTTGGAGCAATACTGGGATTTGGCATGCATTTTGTTACACTGGCTTTTTCAGGCAGAATCTCGCAGTGGCTTTTGAAAAAAATGTCTTAGTCTATATAGGATGTGCGATTGGTGGTCATTGATATCATATGATGGGCGATAGAGACTATAGGCAGGTTATCAAAAGCACTATAGATTCCATAAGCAGGGAAGTTGAGCCACAAATTGATGCAAATGACACTAAAACCATACATCTTCATGAAGTCGTCAGATGCCTAAGACATTCTTACTATGACAGAACTGATCCTCTTGAACCGGAAAGAGCCGGTTTTAATAATTTGATTAGCGGTCTGCTAAGAAAAATGCAGTATGGATCAAAGCTTGGGGAATATGCGATCGAAGATATCAAGCTCAAAGGCCAAGCTGATATGATAGTAGATGATGTAGTTATGATTTTTAGATATTCTGCTTCTCTGCCTGAGATACCGCTATCTTCTGATGTACTATACCTGAATGCGTGCCTTTGGATTTTTAACAAAGTTGATGGAATCATTATTTATTTTTCAAGCGATGGAAAAGAGGCATCGTTTTCTTTTACAAAAGAAAAGAAAATGTTTGAAGAGACTGTCAGACGTGTTCGTGTCCTAAACAACTTGTTGGGAGAAAAAAAGGTTCCAATACTAGAGCCCTCAGAGGAATGTTCCTCATGTCAATACTATGAGAGATGTTATCTCAAACAAAAGCGCGGTCGTGGAATAAACCTACAGGACCTGCTGGGTCTGGGTAAATCAGAGTAAAAAGATTGTAGTGGTTGTTTTTTGTTTTGCAGTTATTCCAGTGGTTCAGGATGTCCTTTTCCACGGAGAGCAAAACAGACTACTGCTAGTGCAACAGCCACACCTATTGCTGATCCATATGCTGCTAGTGATGCTTCTGCCATTTGCAAACCTCAACAATTTGAATAATATATAATTTTGTCAAATTTCTTTACGTTTAAACAAATAATCATAATTTTCTAGTACAATGATACAATAGGTCTAGGGAAACTCAAAGACCAGGTGGTTTTCGCCGCCACTTAGCATTGAGCTGAGATTAAAAAACGCCTCGCATTTCACCTGCCAGTTTGGCGTGTTATCCATTAGTGCAGACCAGAGCTCAGGCGTATTGCCAGAGTTTTTTAGAGTTATTTTGTCACGGAGGATTGTAGGCTGTTCATTTAGTATTGTAAAGTAATTAGAGCCTGTAACCATACCTTCTGCACGTTCACCTATCTGTCCTGTCTTTAGTTTGATGCCGCTTTCATAGATGTCATATTTTACAAGCTGCAAAATCACTGATTTGTCATTTGGGTTGCGAACCTTGAATACAATTTCTAGAGTTGCATCTATATCTGTAACTTCGATGATAGAAAGATCTTCTAACTCAATTTCTATTGGAAGGACCTCTCTTTGAGCTTGTTCACCTGACGGGAAAAAAATTCCAGAGTCAGAGACATCACTGATTATTGACGAGCCTGAAAATGCTACAGCGCCTATTATTATGGCAAAGACTCCAACTGCAGCGCCGACAAAAATTTTTGGGTTCAACAAAAAATACTGTATTGCGGGTATCATAAATGTTAATATGTAAAATGCTTATAGAAGGTAAACCAAAAAAGAACATGCAGTATTTTCAGGCAGTAAATATTGGAAAAGAAAGAGCGAGCAAAGCTCAGATGATCCTATTCAAGCTTGCAGGATTTGCAATGCTTACTCTGACAACAAAAAAAATCGATGGCAAGTTTCTGCCTGTTGGGGAGGAAAACTATGCTGCAGTAATCCAGACCCAGGATGGCTTTGTAACAATTCTAGTTGATGGTGATGGATATACCAAGGCCCAGTCAAGGGCGCTTGAAAAAAATGCAGCACTAGAAATTTTTAAAAAAATTATAGCATCTGGGATTTTGGAATATTCTGGAGATAAAGTTGAGATATGGACAGAGTCATATCCGACAGTACAAAATAAAATCAGCTAGCAAGTATTATTTCGGTTCCTACAGGTGCTCCCCTGACTGCCTTTTCTAGCTTTTTTATGTCTGCTTTTAGCACTCGCGTCTTGATTTTAGAGCGCTCTATTACTTTGAGTGCTACAATATCCATAAGATCATAGCCTCCTGCAACAAAATCTTCATGGATTAGCAGCTTGCGGAGGCTTTTTAGATCAATCCGCTTGAATCTTTTTGCGTTCTTGTTCTTGTTTGGATCAGAATCATAAATTCCATCGACATCTGTTGCGTTCAAAAATGCTACAGCCTGGATTTTTTCTGCAATCAGTGCAGCAGTTGCGTTTGTGCTCTGGCCTGGATGCAATCCACCTGTAACTACGATTAATCCACTGTCTACAGCATGCCTAACTTCTTGCAGATTTGTTGGCGGGTGCGGATATGCCTTGGCTTTTAGTGCATAAATTAGCAGCTTTGCGTTTAGTCGCGATACTTCGATTCCCAATTCATCAAGTGTTGATTCGTCTGCACCTGATGAGCGGGCATGAATTATGTAGTGGCGTGCAATTTTTCCGCCGCCTGCAACCACAACTGGCTGACATATTTTGCTAATTTTAACCAAAAAAGTTGCATAGTCTTTGAGTGTTTTGGTATTATCCATTCCAAAAACTTTGCCTGACAGCTTGATTACAATTCTTTTTTTCATTTTGGTATCAACGAGGTTGACTTTGCTGCCATTTCAACTTTTTTTCTGTTTTCTTTTGTTGTGTAAATTCGTAGTATGTTCACAAAGCCTGACATGGCAGAAACTAGCGGAATTTTTGATATAGAGATTTGCTCTGCGGCAAGCTTGGTTTTGTCTCTAGATGTTAGAATTACAAACTGGGACTCTTTTTTTGCCGGATTTAGCGGAATGGAGGGAGTGATTGAGCTGTCTATGAAAATTTCGCTGCCATCTACTCTTGATTTTTTTGCCAGGTCTTCTCTTAGCTGGGCAGTTTTGACTTTGCCTAGGTTTTTTTTGCTTGTAAAAATTCGCTCATAGACACACTTGAAGAGATCCCTGTCTTGGTAGCATTGTGCTATTTTTCTTGCCTTTTTTAGCTCAGGACTTGTTTCATCCAGGTTGATTAGCTGTGTTACTACATAATCGTCTGTTAGTTTTACATAATCATCCAGGTCAAGTGAGGTAAATCCTAGCTCAGAATCTGCAAGCTTGATTGATTCAAGCAACATCACCTCTGCGGCACGCACAGTCTTGTGAAAATAGACTGCCTTGAACATCTGGTATCTTGAGTGCATCATTGACTCAAACGAGTAGAGTACAGATTTTTCAAGAGCCAGTTTGTTTTTGTAGACATCAAGTGATTGTGTTATTCTTTTATGATCAATTTTTGCGTGCTCTGCTCCCGTAAAATAGCCGTCACGTGGGAGATAATCCATCAAATCTGCGCTAAGCGAGCCTGAGAGCATCTCATTCATGAACTGAAATTTTGATTCGCCAAATGCAAGCTTTGCAATGAATTTTTTATCAAAGCCTGATTTTGATAAGAGATCACCTATCTCCGTTTTTGTTATCAGATCTTTTCCAATGTTTTCGTGAGTAGTTTTCTTTTTTTGCTGCAAGACTTCCTCAAAAAGATGTGAGAATGGGCCGTGGCCTATATCATGCAGTAAAGCTGCAACACGCAAATCATCAATTTGATCAAAATCAAGAATTCCTTTTTCATGCAGTGTTCCTCCTGCCCTTGAAGCAATGTGCATTACACCAAGCGAGTGCTCAAATCTGCTATGCTGTGCGCTTGGATATGTAAGATGTGCACCTGAGAGCTGTCGTATTCTGCGCAGCCTTTGAAAAATTGGATTATCTATTATTTTTAATTCTGAATCAGAGACTCGAATAAAGTCATGGATTGGATCAATAATGTCTAGATATTTTTTTTTCATAACCGCTTTGAAACTATTTTCATTATAGAGTGATGGATTCCTTGTTTTGTTCCACTTGCATCAACTAGCCTCCAGTCAAACCTTTTTGCCAAAAGCCGATATGTCCTTGAAACTTTTTGTGAAAAGTCTTTATTTTTTTCAAATCTATCGCGCCGTGACTTTTTGCGAACAAATGACTCTTTTTGTGTAACATCTAAAACTATTACCAAGTTTGATTTTGGAAGACCTCTATCCAGACTTGCTAGCCAATCTAGCTTCATACCATTTACAAGTCCATAAACAAAGTTGGATTCATAGTACCTGTTCATTATAACAACGGAATTTTTTGCATTAGCTTTATTGATTTCGTTTAACTTTTCCCATCTGTTTGCAGCCAAGAGGCAGTGGATTACCTGTGGAGGATAGCTTCGCTTTCCATGAAGGTATCTGTCTATTTCTTTTCCTATAGGCGTTGCGTAGTCTGGAAAGCTGAAAATTTTTATTTTTATTCTTTTTTTTGCAAGCGCATTGGCAAGCAGTTGTGATTGAGTCTTTTTTCCTGCCTGATCCCCGCCTTCAATTGTAATAATCATGTGTGTGATCAGAGAAATAATTTGATTAATTAAAAATCTATCAAAATTTATAACTAAAACTGACTTTTTTTAGGAAGTGGGTCTGATAAGATACTTGGCAAAAGAAGCAATGCGAGAAATAGGCAACAAATCACGCGAATTCTACGAGTTTGTGCTTCCGCCAGTTGACATGCAAATTGATGACAACAACCTGACTGTTACTATTGACATGCCTGGATTTGATAAAAAAGACATTAAACTGAAAATTCAAGGAAACATTCTTTCTGTTAAAGCTACGAAAAACAACACAGAGCAGCTAAGCGGGACTATAATCTGGAAGCAAAGACCAAACATGATTGATAAAAAAATAAGACTACCAATTAGAATCAAGGAAGGCGAAGAAAACGTAAAATCTGCAAAGTATGCAGACGGTGTTCTTACCATCCAGATTCCAGTAGCTGATGGCGGAAAGCAGATTTCAATCGACTAGTGTTTTCTGAAAAAAGCAAAAATTCCCATTATAACTAGCGAGCCAATCATTCCTGCAATGCCAATTATATCATTTGATGAGTAAAGAACTGCCGAGCCGACAAATACAGCAGCAGACAAGATGCTTCCAGAAAGCAGAACATTTGATTTTGGTTTTGCGTTTAGGTGCAATGATCTGTTCTCATCAAGAAATTTTTTTAGCTCAGGTGCAATTGAAATCGTTGCATCAATTGACTCTGCAAACCTTGTAAATGAATACTTGAGCTCCTCAATGTATGCGTCTTTGATCAGCTTTTCTTCTTCTAAAATATTTTTTAAAACCTTGACAAACTTAAAATCAGCTTTGTGTGTTTTGTAGATTCCCTCAATTATTGATGACATTCTCAGATACAGTGCAAGATGTTTTGGCAAGATAAACGGAAAGCGGCTCATTGTCTTGTTTGCAAGCTCCATTAGTGCCTCAACTTCCATCTCGTCAGGCTTTTTTCCATGCATTGCACGAATTGACATCTCAATTCCCTTTTCAATTATTGAGCGGTTAAAGTCAGAAGTTAGCATACCAAGATCATTCATAGCATTTACTGTTCGCTTTGGATCTTTTTCGACAAGTGCAAGATAGAGTCGCACCAGTCGCAATCTTGTTTGATTGTCTAGTCTTCCAACCATCCCAAAATCATACAAGATAAGCGAGCCGTCTTTTGCTACAGAGATGTTGCCTGGATGCGGGTCTGCATGAAAGATAGAATGCCTCAATAACATCGTAAAGAAGACCTTGTGAACATCAATTACCAGTTTCTGCCTGTCTATTCCGATTTTATCAAGGTCTTCGACATTTGTGACCTTAATTCCTGGAATATACTCCATTGTAAGTACATTTTTTGATGAATGTTCGTCATGGACTGTTGGAATTTTGACGTTCTGGTATCTTTCCATGTTCTTTTTGATTGCCTTTAGGTTCTTTGCCTCTATGGTATAGTCAAGCTCCTCATGGATTGTCTCAATAAACTGTGCAAGCATTGCACGGGCCGAAAATTTTAGGTTAGGATCAACAAACCTCATTGCAACAGGTAGAATTTTTTTAAGAACTTTTAGATCTTCGGTGACTATATTTTCTATATCTGGCCGCTTTACTTTAATTACAACATTTTGTCCTTTTGTCTTTGCAAGATAAACTTGGCCAAGCGATGCACCTGATATTGCATTTTGATTTATTGAATCAAACTTTTGATCAATTGGTCCTAGATCATTTTCTATGATTGATTTTACTTGGTCAAATGGAGCTGCTGGTACATCGTCTTGCAGCTTTGCAAGCTCTTCCATGTATGGTTGTGGTAGAATGTCAGCCCTTGATGAAAGCCACTGGCCAAGCTTGATGTAGACTGGACCAAGCGACACAAATGTGTTTAGTGCCTTTCTTGCATTTTTTCTAAACCTTTCAACATCAACATTTTGTCCTTCAGTTTTTACCCACTGTTTTCTGTCTTTTCTTAATGCAAGAATAAGAGGAACAAGTTTTACAAGAACTTTGATTGTTCGGTAAGTAGACAAGACAACACCTCAAGTTTTTAGTTTTTTAGCTAACGAGTACGCTAGATATCCAACGGCAAGTGATGCAAGCAGTCCTGATACTGTAGCTGTTTGTTTTGCAAAGATTGAATTTTTTTGTCTTTTTTTTATGTATGAAAAAACTTTGGCTCCACCTATAGCTGCACCTGCCAGGCCAACTAGCACTTCTGGTGCATCTAAAAGAAGATGTACTAGTGGACTTTTTCTTGGATCAATTCTATCCATATGTACTAGATACTTGTCATCATGTTCGCGAATATGCAAATTCCCATATCTGTACTGCCTTTTTGCGCCTTTTTTTTGTCCTAGTTTAGTTTCTTCTGCATCATCAAGCATAATTGGGCGTACGTCCTTTGGGATTTCGATTTCATCCCAACTCATGAACAAAAACTAGTGTTTTTGAATATATTCTTAGCTTGGTGGCTAAAACCCTATCTAGATTTTTTATTTTGCTAATTTCTAACTTGAGCCTTTTTGTTTTGTTGCAATATCGTATGACTCTTCTACTGCAGTAACAAAGATCTTGCCGTCCTCTTTTGAGCCTGTATGAGCTGCATTCATTATCGCACCAACGACTGCATCAAGCTTTGAATCATCGACTATGGTTACAATTGTATCTGTTCTGTTGTATCCTGCAACATATCTTGCGGTTCCTCTGGCACCACCAACCAATGGCCTACTTGCCGAGCCCTTGCCGCGGCTTTCCCAGACGGTAACACCACCTGCACCTGCCTTTATTATGGCATCGATTACATCGCTTCTTTTGGTTGTTGGAACAAATGCTTCTATTCTTTTCATGTGCTACTTACACTCTCGGTTTTAAAACCTTATAACTATTTTGAAAACTGATTTTAAAAATGGCAGTAGGCTAAGGCTCAGCTTGGCTTCATTAGAATTTTGCCAAAAAAGTTTCCATTGAGCATCTTTGTGTGAGCCTCAGCTGCATCTTCAAAAGTGTAAATAGAATCAATAACAGATTTTATTTTTCTATGTGACATCCAGAAAAGGCCAGCCTCAAGACCTGCCCTTGTACCTTGTGTTGCGCCAAGTACATTTATTCCCTTGAAAAATATGTGTCTGAGATCAGTTTTTACATCATAACCTGTAGTAGCGCCAGTTGTAACTAAAGTTGCGCCATATTTTAGCAAAGTTAGCTCTTTGTTCCAATGCGAGCCACCAATATGCTCAAAGATAATATCAATTCCAGGACTTGTGCCGTTCTTTTTTGCAATCTCTTTTGAAATTGTAAAAACTTGTTTGTGCCAGTCTTCTTTTCTGTGATCAACTGCATAGTCTGCACCAAGTTTTTTACATTCTTCTAGCTTGTTAGGACTTGCTGTTGCAATAACAGTACAACCATAAAGCTTTGCAATCTGAATACCAAACGTGCCCATACCAGAACCACCACCCATTATCAGAACAAGCTGGCCTGGTCTTATTTTGGCTCGAGTGACTAGCATGTGCCATGATGTCATAAGAGTCATTGAAGCTGCAGCTGCTTCTTCATAGCTTACATTGTCTGGGATCTTGACAACATTTACTTCTGGCAGATGAGTATACTCGCAATATCCTCCCCAGAGCGGACCTGTCTGAAACCCCCAGACTTTTCTGTTTGGGCAGTCATATTCCCGTCCATCAGTACATTCCATGCATACCCTGCATGCGAGGTTTCCATGTGAGACAACTCTGTCCCCAACTTTGATGTGTGTTACATCGTCTCCAACTGCAACTACCTTGCCTGCTGCATCAGTTCCGGATATGTGTGGCATTGGAATCTGAATTGGTTTACCACGCATTCCCCAGATGTCGTTATAGTTTAGACCCGCAGCCTTTACTTCAAAGACTACCTCGTTTGGTTTTGGTTTTGGATCTTCGACTTCTTTTATCTTTAGAATGCTTGCATAGTCGTCATTTTTTGCATATTCGTCGTAAACTAGCGCTTTCATAGGCACAAAATTCTGAATTGATGTTATAATCTTATGTAATGATCAGTGGATTTAGCTTGTTTGTTTTGCTGTCTGCTTTCTTTTTTTGAGCTTTGCAAATGCAAAAATTGCTGTACCTACAGCAGTTGCAATTACTGTTAGCTGCATAATATCAAAGCTAGACTCTGTACTTTTTGGAATTTGGTAATCTATTGTAGTATCATATGTTACTACATGCTCATCTCTTACAGAATCCTTGTACTTTACTGTAATCCGAATATCATGCTTGCCAATCCTTGGCTCGCCATCAAACTCTACTGGTATGTTAAATGGTACAGGAGAGTCAGGCTCTAGCTCATCAAGGTACTGTGTTTGTGGCTTTATGTTGGAATCTTCTCTTGGCTCCAAAGTAACAAATGCAAAGAGACCATCTGTATTTCCTTCATTTAGGATCTCACCTATCACCAGCTGCCTGTCTCCTAGCTGCTTTAGCTGTACGTTATAGATTGATATGTCAATCAGTCCGCTTACATAGAAATCAACACTTCTTGAAACTGTTTTTCTTTCCCCGTGTGCATCAAAAAATGTAATATCCATTGGTGCATGAAGCACTGCATTTTTTAGATTGTCTGGGACATAGACGTTAAACGTTATTAATTTAGATGACTTTGACTCGATGTTTCCAACCTTCCAGTTATTTTGATCAAAGACTACATTTTCTACATTTGAGATTGATTGCGATGTTGAAGAGATTGTGCTTGCTGTATTATCTAGGATAACTTCGACTCCTGACAGGGGCGCAGTGCCTGTATTTGAAAGCTCAACTACAACTTGATTATTTTTTAGTGAAACAAGAAATGGAGCAATTGCGCGCATATTTAGCGTGCTAAATCCAGTAACCTTGAACTCAAAATCAAAAAATGAGTTTCTTGTTCCGCTTTCACGCAGCCTTGAAAAGTCTACCTTGATAGTGGCCGGATACTGTCTTATCTGGACATCTTGGGCCACATTTACAAAAAATGTCAGTGCAAAGTTTTTTCCTGCAAGGGCATTGCTGTCATTGTCTGCATAGATTAGCGAGCCACCACCTGCAGCCGAGGTAAATCCCATCGGCATTGAGAGCTGGCCCCTAATTCCGCTGATATCTTGCGTTCCTACATTGGCTAAAACAACAGTAAATGGGACGTTTTTGTCTCCAGGCTCTATCTCCATTTTTTCGTCTTCTGTTCCAAAGTATGCATCAAGAAATTTTACATCGCCAAAGTCTCGCTCAAATGGCGTATCTGCACTTTGTGCAAAAGCCGACAATACAGAAATTTGACTCAGTAAGATAAGAGCTAGAACTAGCTTCATGCTACCACCCTCATGCTGTTGTTTTCTGTTTCAATGACACGGCCGTCTTTTACAGTAATTACTCTATCAACTTGACCAAACTGCTCCCTGTCATGTGTAACAACAATAAATGTAAGATTGAGCTTTTTTGCCATCGACTTCATTAGCTGGATTATAGTCTCAGTTGATACAGAGTCAAGGTTGCCTGTTGGCTCATCAGCCAGTACAATTGATGGCTTGTTGACAAGTGCTCTTGCAATTGCAGCCCTCTGGGCCTGGCCGCCAGAGATCTTGTTTGCACGCTTGTGTAGCTGGCTTTCAAGGCCAACTGCTCTTAGTAATTTCATTGCATCATCTACTGAATTTTGTTCTGTTCTCTGGATACTTCGTGGCAGGATGACATTTTCTAGTACAGTCAGATCCGGCATTAGATTTGCAAACTGGAATACAAAGCCTAGCTTTGAGTTTCTAAACGAAGAGATTTCATTGTCATTTAGTTTTGTTGTCTCTATACCATCAATGAAGACCTTGCCAGCTGTTGGCTTGTCTAATAGTCCGATCATGTTCAGTAGAGTGGTTTTTCCAGAGCCGGAGCTTCCTACAATTAAAAGAAATTCTCCTTTTCTAACAGAAAATGTAGCGTCGGTTAGTGCGTTTACTTTGGCGTCGCCTTCACCATATACTTTGGAGAGATTTGCTACCTCAAGTACAAACTCAGACAGTTCTCATCGCCTCAACAGGTTGTAGTCTTGTTGCCTTAAACGCAGGATAAATTGATGCAACTATGGCAAGTCCAAAGGCAGTAAATGCAGTCTGGGTGATTTTTCCCCAGTCATAGCTAACCTCTAGCGGAATGCTTCCTGCAAATGTCATCTTTGTTTCCTTGGCATATACTGTGTATGATAATCCCATTGCAGTGCCTACAGCTGCACCTATTGCGCCAATTAATAGCCCTTGAAACAAAAATATGATTAGGATATCCTTGCGTTTTGCACCAATTGCTCGCATCACGCCAATCTCTCTTGTCTTGCTTGTTACAAGCATCATTTGAATGGTAACTATGGCAAACGCAGAAGACATCATGCCAAAGAGTCCTATCATATTTATCATTGCGATGCCTGACCTAAAACCACTTAGCGCTTCTTCAGCTGACTCTTCGATTGTCTCTGCCTTAAAGTCATCATTTGGAAATGATACTAAAAATAGATCACGCACCTCTGCTGCCTTTTTTCTGTCATTTAGTTTTACCAAAATAGCATCAGTGTCATCGCCTCTATCAAGCATATCACGTAAGGTATCAATGTGAATAATGACACTTGTATCCAGTCCCTGACCGCCAGGCGAGCTTGCAATTCCTGTAACAATAAATCGTTTTGTCTGGTCTTCGCCACGTCTGTCAGTTACTTTTAGTTTTATGTTATCACCTACAATGACGCCGCCAAGATCACGTGCTACATTAGAGCCAACAACTGCGGTATTTCTTGAGGAGATATATTCTCCATCTACTGTAGTGTATATGGTTGATGCCTCTACATCTGTAACTGGGTCTACACCGACCACTGGTACTCGAAACTCTTCTATCCTTTCTCCAAACTTTGTAACATTAATTGATGCTGTAGACGACATCCGCGGTGTGGCAGCCTCTACATATGGTATTCGCTCAAACCAGTTTACAAGCACTTGATCAGATTTTTCAATAAAATCTTCTTTGTCAGTCACATAAATATCGCCAAATCTATAGTCTGACATGTCACGCACTATAGCATCAAAAAGACCCTGGAAAATTACAAAATTAACATGAATTACCAAAATTCCAACTGACACTGCCAGGACTGCGCCAACAAGGCTTCCTTTTTTATTCATCAGCATTCGCTTTGCAAGCTGCGCTCTATAGTCCAATGGTACCAGTAATTTAGTCTTATATATAATGTATAAACTGAATTAAGTTAGCAAATAGGACATTTTTATACCAGTAAATGTATTGATGTGCAGAATTGGATGAGCTAGACATTCAGATACTAAGCATTTTGCTTGATAACTGCAGAGAGTCCGATAGGCAGATAGGAAAAAAAATTGGAATTTCTGGCAATGCTGTAAGCTCAAGAATACAAAAGATGATTCAAAACAAGGTAATTGAGAAATTTGCGCTAAAGATAGAGCCGCCTGTCTTAGGCTACAACGTTTTGTATATTGTAGTATCAGGGCAGGACCTAAACCAGATCTTAAAACAAGTTAGACTAGTTGGCGAGCCATTTTTTGTCGTGCCGTGTGTTGGTGACATTACAGTATGTAGCATTGTGATAAAAGAAAATGTGGAGGAAAAAATTTCACTTGCAAAAAAAATTATGAAAGATGTTCGCGTGCTAAGTATATTTGAAGCACAGAATCCTGGAATTAGGTCGGATCTAACAAAGACGGATCTTGAGATAATTAATGTTCTACTTGAGAATCCACGAGCAAGAATAGAAGAGATTGCAAAGGCCACATCATTTTCGACAAAGACAATAACAAGAGCACTTGATAAACTGCAAAATGACGAAGCTATACTGTTTACATTAATTTATGATCCTATCAAGCTGGAGCAATTTGTTCCATATGCAGTATTGACATGGAGTAATGGAGACTTGTATAAGACATTAAAAATATTAAAAGATGAATTCTCTCAATCATTTTTACAAAAGCCATTTATTGCAAAAAATCAGATTGTATTGTTTTTGTACAGTGATAACATATTCAAGATTGATGATGTAATACAAAAGGTGAGAAAAATTTCTGGCATTGCACTTGCTGATTTGTTTATTCCAAAAAAAATTACCTTTCCACAAAAATGGATTGCAGATACAGTCAAGACATCAAGAGCATCAAAGAAACTGCATTTGCTGTATCAAACAAATTAAATAGCAAGAAAAATCCATCATGATATGAAAAAAAGAAAAGTCTATGAAGGAAAAATTCTTTCCTTAAGCGTTTACGATATTACGCTAAATGGTCGTAAGGTAAAGCGAGAGGTTGTAGAGCACAGAGGTGCTTCTGCAATCCTTGCCTTTGAAGGAAAAAAGGTCATTTTGGTAAGACAGCACAGATTCCCGCTTGGATATGTGCTAGAGATTCCTGCAGGTACGCTAGAAAAAGGAGAAAAGCCACGCACCTGCGCCCTTCGTGAGATCCAGGAAGAGACTGGCTACAAGGCAAAAAAGATGACGCGCTTTCTTACCTACTATCCTTCAGTTGGCTATAACACAGAGGCAATTCACTGCTTTGTGGCTAAAGATCTGACAAAGACAGGTGATCTGAAACTAGACTATGATGAAGTAATGTCTGTAGTAAAAATGGACTTTAGAAAACTAGTCTCAATGATTAAAGCTGGAAAAATTTTAGATTCAAAGACAATCTGTGCTGCACTGACATATGCTGCAAAAAAGAAATTGCTCTAGCTATTTGTAAACCGGTTTAACAAGATCAGCAATATCTGCCCAGCAGCGCTCTACTCGCTCAAAGAGATGGATTAGATCCAAAAAGTCAATTGGTGCGTGCATTTTCTGCTCTGATCTCATATCAGCTGACTTTTGCTGATATTTTCTGTGCAGGTTTATTGCCTCAATTGCAAGCGAGCGGTTATTATCAATAAATGCATCAATTGATTTTTTATGAATTGTCTCTACATCTTTTGTTATGCTGTAAATTTTTTTAAGATCAGTCTTTGATAGCGATGTGATAGCTAGCGAGTTTGCAAGCTCAACTATGGTATCACCAGCAGTTTCAAGTAGATTTGCTGCAATCCTATAGTCTAGAATGTCGATATTTTCTAGATTAAATAGACTGGCAAGTCTTGTATCAACCATCGTACTTCGAATTAATCTAACAAGCAGGAAATATTGCCTATCTATTTCATCATCACGATGAGTCAGAGTCTGGAGATTTGACTTGTCATCAGATAATAATCCTTGCAGAATATCATTGAACATCCCAAATGCAATTGAGCTCATGCGTCTTAGAATTTTTTCAGGGCTAAGCGTTGACTCATCTAATAGAAACTGTACTCGAATGTTTGATGCATCCTCTTCAAATATCTCCATGCCAACTAGTCTTCGCAATGAACCGCGAATTTTTTCTCTATCTCCAACTGGAATTGTTGATTTTGATTTTATGTTAATTACGTCATAGCCAAGTAAATATGCGCCGGTAATGTTTGCAACAATGTTTTCTTCTTTTGGCAAAGGATAAGAGATTATGATTTCCTTTGATGGCTCGGTTCCCTTTGTTAGAGTAATTGAGATACTGTTTTGTCCTGTCTCTAGCTCAACTGGCGTGCTTTTGCTGAGATTGTTTGCATCAATCCACTCTTTTGGCAGTGAGACTAGAATGCTGCTCCCTATCTTTTGCAGGCGTCGGATGAATTTAGTCAATTTATATCAATTTAATTAGTTTAAGCCTCATTTTTATATTTTATACAAAATTTAAATCGCATCATGAGAGGGGTCGCGTTTTGTCCAGCTCACATTACAGGCTTTTTCAAGGCAGACCTTGAAAGTACTAGTCCAGAATCTAGAGGATCGCTTGGTGCAGGTTTTTCAATTCAGAACGGCGTTACAACTACAGTTTCTGCAAGAAGATCAGAGGAAAAAGATTTTCAGTTAAAAATTACTGGATACATACCATACAACACACTTGTTTCAGAGTTTATTGTAAAAAAATTTCTTGATTTAATAGATGAGAATTATTTTATTGATGTGCATCATGACATTTTGGTTCCTGTTGGATATGGATTGGGTTGTAGTGCAGCAGTTGCATTATCGTTATCACTTGCATTAGATCAAGCACTTGGCACTAATCTATCAAGAACAGAAATCGGACAAATCGCGCATAATGCAGAGATTAGTTGTAATACTGGTCTTGGCGATGTACTGGCTGCATTTCATGGTGGCTTTGAGATTAGGACAAAGAGCGGAGCACCTGGGATTGGTACCGTTGAAAAAATAGATACTGAATACAATTCTGTTATAATGGTATGCTTTGCACCAATATCAACTCCTGAATTTTTACGTGATAGGCTGTCATCAATTAATGGTCTTGGAGGAAAGATGGTGCACAAGCTATTACAATCAAAAGACACTAATGAGTTTCAGGACATGTCACTAGAGTTTGCAAAATACATCAAGGTAGTAACACCAAAGATGCAAACAGTAATTGATGAGCTAAAAGAAAAGGGCATAAAATGTGGTGTTGCACTATTTGGCGAGACAATTTTTGTTTTATCCGCACCAAAATTAGAAGATAAAGTGTTGAACATACTAAAAAAATATGATGGAATAATCATAAAATCAAAAATTGATGGATTTGGGGCAAGACTAGCCCAGTAAGAAAAGATTTCTTTGGTCCCGTCAAGTCATCCACGAGCTGTATCGTTATTAATTCGAGAAAAACTAGTTTCTGGATTTGATAGTGGTCTTGTTGCAAAAGAAGGTTTGATTGCGCACGGAAGAGGTGAGACCTTTGACTATCTGCTTGGCGAAAAAACAACAAAGAATGCAAAAAAGGCCATAAAGGCTGCTTCGCTAGCCTTGATTTTGGCAAAAAAACCTGTAATTTCGGTAAATGGAAACATTGCAGCTTTATGTGCAAAAGAGATTGTGCAGCTTGCAAAAATAGTTGGTGCAAAAATCGAGGTAAATCTGTTTTATGGAGATAAAAAAAGAAAGCAAAACATTGCTAAATTACTTAGAAAAAACGGAGCAAAAGAAATTCTTGGTCTTGATCCTAGATCATCAAGGAGAATTTCAGGTCTTGATAGCCCGAGAAGAGTTGTTGATAAAGATGGAATTTACGCAGCTGATGTAGTTTTGGTTCCTCTGGAAGACGGTAACCGTACTCTAGCACTAGCAAGAGCAGGAAAAAAGGTGATAACTTTTGATCTTAATCCGCTATCTCGAACTGCACAAACTGCTGATATTACTATAGTGGACAACGTTGTCCGTGGACTGAGAGAATTAATCAAAGAATGCAAAAATTCAAAAAATCAAAAAATACAATTTGACAACAAAAAAAATCTTTCAGAGGCAATTATCGAAATTAGAAAAAATCTTGCAAGGAGAGCTAGATATGCATAAGACTGTAGCAGATATTATTTCAAAGAAAAAATCTGGAAAAAAGATCTCTGTAATTACAGCCTATGACTATTCAATGGCAACACTTTGTGACAGAAGTGGAATTGATATTTTACTTGTCGGCGACAGTGCCGGGATGGTTATGCTTGGATATGAAAACACAATTCCTGTAACGATGGAGCAGATGTGTCTTTTTACAGAAGCAGTAAGCAGAGCTCGACAGAATTCATTGATTGTAGCTGATTTACCGTTTATGTCATACCAAGCAAGCATTGCAGATGCGATTGCAAACTCTGGCAGATTGATAAAAGCAGGAGCTGATGCAGTAAAGCTTGAAGGCGGAAAAGAAATGGCAGATACAATTCGTGCAATTGTAGGTACTGGAATTCCTGTAATGGGCCACATTGGATTGCAACCACAAACTACGATGCTGTCTCAAGGTTACAAGGTACAGGGAAAGACAGCCGAAGCTGCACTAAGACTAATTGAGGATGCAAAGGCACTCGAAGAAGCAGGCGTGTTTTGTATCACACTTGAGATGGTAACAAATGAGGTTGCAAAGATAATTTCAGAAACTGTACATGTTCCAACAATAGGAATTGGATCTGGTCCAAGCTGCGATGGCCAAGTTCTTGTCATTCATGACATGCT
>VHBM01000015.1 GCA_016871975.1 Nitrososphaerota archaeon
CAGTAAGGTGATTAAGACTATGAATGAAAAGAAGATACCTATAGTTCTAGAAACACCAATAGATGATAAACGAGATGATTTTGATAATCTGAAAAAAGCAAGAGAGTTGGCGTAATTAGGAATTTATGCTATTAAACAAACTGAGATAACATGAATTATGATGACTTGATGAAATTAGCACTTGAGCGTGGATTTTATTTTCCAAGTTGTGAAATTTATCCAGATGCACAAGCAGGTTTCTGGGAATATGGGCCTGTTGGCGTAAGTTTAAAAAATAAATTTCTTGAGCTTTGGAGACGAGAGCTTGTAAGACGTGATAGAATGTTAGAAATCGATGGCTCACAAATTATGTGCAAATCAGTTTTTGAGGCATCAGGACATCTGGCTAGCTTTGCAGATCCTATAATAAAATGTAAAAATTGTAAATCTACTTTTAGAGCAGATAGATTAATAGCTGATATTACAAGTATTGAAGTCCCAGAAAGTGCTCCCCTAGAAGAATTTGATAAAATGATCAGTGAAAAGAGGATTAAATGTATAAAATGCGATGGTGAGTTTGATAAGGCTCACAAATTTAACATGATGTTTAAGGTTGGAATTGGACCGGAAGAAGAGCCAGCATATCTAAGACCAGAAACATGTCAATCCATCTTTGTTGATTTTCCACGACTGTTTAAAACAATGAGAGGAAAACTTCCACTTGGAATAGCACAGGTTGGTAAGAGTTTTAGAAATGAAATTTCACCTAGGCAGAGCTTACTACGACTGCGAGAATTTTATCAAGCTGAGATTGAAGTTTTTTGTAATCCAAAAAAATTAAATGAATTAGAAAAATTTGTCGAAGTCAAAGACACAGTAATTAGAATTCAGATAGACAATTCACAAAAGGCTATGACATGTTCGGAAGCAGTAGAATCTGGAGTAATACCAAACAAATTTGTTGCATATTATTTGGGTCTACTTGCTGAGTTTTATGAAAAAACTGGTATTGATATGAAAAAAAGTAGATTTAGAAAATTAGGCGATAAGGAAAAGGCCTTCTATGCTGAGATTGCCTTTGATTTTGAGGTTGAAACAACTACAGGTTGGTTGGAACTAGTAGCATGCAATTACAGATCTAGTTATGATTTGGGCGGTCACTCAAGTAAGAGTAAGGAAAAATTCGAAGTTTTAGATGATAATGAGAAGGTTCTACCTCATGTATTTGAGATATCTATGGGAATAGACCGTAGTTTGTATTCGATTTTAGAACATAATTTAAGAGAAGATAAGGAAAATGACAGAACTGTGCTATCGCTAAAGCCGTATTTGGCCCCAATTCAGGTTGGGATTTTGTCACTTGTGAAAAAAGATGGCTTGGAAGAAAAAACTGATGAGATATACATGAAAATAAAGACAAAATATGATGCGTTTTTGGATCATTCTGGTGCAATTGGTAGAAGATATAGAAGATTAGATGAGATAGGAACGCCATTTGCCATAACAATTGATCATCAAACACTACAAGATGAAACTGTAACTATCAGGGCAAGAGATTCGATGAGTCAGAATAGAATTAAAGTTTCAGAGATTAATTCTATTCTTTCAAGAGAAATTGCATATCCTTGATCATTTAATGAATTTAATTTCTTAATTTTAGATGATATACTTTATTTTTAATTCCAATTTTACATAATTTTTTATGAAATTGGTTTGTACTACCGGAAGTAAATATTCTGATTTTGTTTTGTTTTAATTTTTGTTGTAAAATTTTTTTAGCAATTGTAGCAACTTGAGCAGCAGGATCCAAGAAAGTAATGTTTGGAAACAATCTACTAAACATTGGTAAAAGAAAAGGAAGGTGTGTACTCGATAATGTTGCTACGTCAATATCATTAGAACTAAAAACTGGAAATAAAAGTGAATAAATTTTTTTCAAACAGAATTGCTTATCTGAAATAAATTTTCCAGACTCAACAAGTTCCACAAGTGGTGATATGTTTACTGGAATTACTATAATTTTGTTTGAAGTGTTTTTCTTGATATGATTTTTTAGTGTATTACTTTCTACGACTGATTTTGTTGCTAGTATAGCTATCTTTGATGATTTTGTAATCTTTGCAGCATCACGTAACGGCGGTAAAACTGTTATAACTTTTGATTGATTTTTTAGATAATTTTGAAGTAACAGTGATGGTGTGTTAGAACCAACAACAATCAGATCTGGATTAAATTCATTTTTTAGAGTAGAGATTGTTTTTTGAATAATTTTTTTTAGAGATTTAGTTGATTTTTTTCCATATGGAAAACTTTTATGATCTGCAAAATAGATTATTTCTGATCTTGTTATTTTTTTTAGTTCTTTTATAATTGAGAGTGAACCAAAACCAGAATCAAATACTGCTATTTTGGCCATGTAAATCCTATAATTGCTGATTCATTTGTTAGCTAAATTTAGCCCTATGTTGATGATAATATACACCCGTCATTAAGAATCAAGTTCTAAACTACGGCGTATGACAAGTTTTGATAAGACTTGGGCACGTACAGAAACACGAGGACTAACAGACCGAATTCGTGACACAGTAAAACCAGAAGCTGCACTAAAACCTCGAATCCAAACAGCCGTCAACAAGCTGCAAGTTCAAATTTCAAAAATGGATTCTATGCTGACCAGACTAAGAGAAAGAGATCAACAACTATTCAATAGAATAGTTACTGCAATGCAACAACATGACACTACAGCAAGTAGAGTTTTGTCCAATGAACTAGCTGAGATCCGAAAGGTTACAAAGATGCTAGGCAATGCAAGAATGTCTCTAGAACAAGTTCAATTGCGATTAACTACTATCCATGACCTAGGCGACGCAATGATTGCAATAGGTCCAGCAGTAGCCACAATGAAGGGTATGAGATCTTCCTTAGGCAGATTCATGCCAGAAGCAGACTCTGAATTGAACTCTATGACACAGACATTAAATGGTCTTATGGTCGATTCGTTATCTGGAGATGCCTTCAATGTGGAACAAGACACCACAAACGAAGAGACGGAGAGAATTCTTAGAGAAGCATCTGCAGTAGCAGAGCAGCAAATCGGAGATAAATTCCCATCTGTTCCTTCATCAGGACTATCGTCACAAACTACATCAACTTATTAGTTGTAGTCGGCGATATCCATTCTGTTTTTTATTTAAAATGTTGAAAAAGTGAATTGTAGTTTTAATTCTCATTTAACATTTTGTTTGCTAAAACAAATATCTTGTTCCAGTCAGACCAGATAAGACGTCCCGTTTGAGTGTTTTGTCTGCTTGGATGATAAGAACAGATTATCTTCCAGTTTTTGTGTACAAATGATTTGCCATGTGTAAACTTGTTATGTTTTATTTCTAACATTTTGCAACACGAATCAAATGCAATTTTGCCAAGACAGACAATAACTTTTATGTTTTTGAGTATAGTAAACTCTTCTTTTAGATATGAAAAACAATTATCAAATTCTGTTTTAAGTGGTTTGTTTTCTGGTGGCGCACATCGTACAGTTGCAGTGATGTAAGCATTAATGAGATTAAATCCATCATCTAATCTTTGGCTGGAAGGTTTTGTTGCAAAGCCGTTATCAAATAATGCCTTTGCGACCCAGTCACCTGAACTATCACCAGTAAACATTCTTCCTGTACGATTACCACCGTGAGCAGCAGGCGCAAGTCCAATAAGTAAGAGATTAGCCTTTGTATCACCAAAACCTGGCAAGGGTTTACCCCAATAATTTTCATTTTTGAATCGTTTTACCTTATTTTTTGCTATACTAGAGATATACTTGGTTAATCTAGGACATTTTTTGCAATGAATGATTTTATTGTTTAATTGTTGTAATGATTTATCAGACATAATCTCATAAAAATTGGAATAAAAAAGTCATGACTTTTTTGCTTTTCTAAAGCTGTGAGTGAATGTTTTATCATATAATTTGGAATACTCATATGAAGAAGGTTGTATTACATCGCCAATAATTACAATAGCAGTTCTAACGATCCTTTCAGCTCTAACCTTCTTTGTAATGCTGTCAAGTGTTCCGACAATAACTTTTTGATCCGGCCAGCTTGCTCTATACACAACTGCTGCTGGAGTTGACTTGCTATATCCACCGTCAAGGGCTTGTTTTACTATTTGAGATAGTAAATGAACACTTAGATAGAATACCATAGTGGCGTTATGTTTTGCCAGCTCAGAAATTTTTTCACGTTCTGGCACTTTTGTTCTTGCTTCAGCTCGCGTTATAATAATTGTCTGAGTAACTCCTGGCAGGGTAAGCTGTATTCCAAGGGCTGCAGCTGATGCTAAAAATGATGTTACGCCAGGTATAATTTCTGATTCAATTCCTTCTTTTTGGAGATTATCTATCTGTTCTTTTATTGCTCCATAAATGGTGGGATCACCATCATGTAATCTAATCACAGTTTTGTTTTCATTTGCATTTTTTTTTAAAATTTCAAAAATCTCTTCTCTTACCAGTTTTGCTGCATCATGTAGTTTTCCTTTTTTACAGAGTTTTAGAATTGGTGTTGGGATTAGTGAGCCTGAATATACTATTGTATCTGCATTTTGGATTAGTTTTCTAGCTTTTACTGTAATAAGGTCTGGATCACCAGGGCCACAACCAACAAAGTAAACTTTAGGCACGTTTTACCACCATTATTGAGAAATATTTGGTGGTCATGGTTTCTTTAGTAACCTCACCAAGTTTTAATTTTCGTACAATTTCTTTGTCGGTTCCAAGATCTTGACCTATTGCAAATACAGAATCATCAGAAAATCCTGCGTCTCTTAAAAGTTCAATTACTTGATCAAAGTAGCGGCCGTCTTTTAGAAATATCATGGTCTCACAATTTTTTGCAAGCTCTTTTACCTTAGAAAGGTCATAGCATGATGGAATTACAGCCACTTTTTCACCACCCTCAGCTAGACTTATTCCCGCTTTGGATGCAAAAGTGAAAATTGAAACTATTCCTGGGATAACAGAAATTTTGATTTTTGGATATTTTGTTTCAAGCTCTCGATGTAGGTAGATCCAAGTGCTGTATAGATATGGATCACCAACTGTAAGATACACAGCTTTCTTTCCAGATAATACATGTTCAGCTAGAATTTTTGCGTTTTTTTCCCAAGTAGTTTCAAGTGTTTGTTTATCTTTAACCATTGGAAAAATCAAATTTACAATTTCTGGTTTTTTACTTTGATCTAATACCGACGCTACTACTGAAAGTGCAATGCTTGGTTTTCCCTCTTTTGATGTAGGACAGAGTATTACATCTGCGTCTTTTATTGCCTTTACAGCTTTGACAGTCAGTAATTCTGGATCACCGGGGCCACAACCAACACAAACTAGTTCATGCATACAGATGCCTATTTTGTTCCTAATTAAAAAGCTAAACTAGAGTCAGATTTTTGTTGCTGATATGACAGTAACAGGATTTCGTGCAAGCATCATTGTTCCAGTAGAGGTCTTACGACTTTTAGAAATTGTTATTTGAGTGATATCAACTGATGTAAATTTTTTTTCGATTATTCCTAATACAGAAAATAACGTTTCAATTAAAATTATTCCTATAACAATTCTTCCACCTGATTTTAATTTGGTTTGACATAACTCAACTATTTCTTTTGTGTCACCGCCAGTACCGCCAATAAAGATTGCATCTGCCTGTGGCAGTTTAGTAATCTCGTCTTTTGCATTACCTAAAATAACTTCTACATTAGACAAGCCAAATTTTTGTATATTTTTTTTTGTCAATTTAATAGCATTAGAATCAAAATCAATTGCATAGATCTTACCTGTTGATTCTACTTGTAGTGCTGCCTCAACTGTTACAGATCCACTACCACAACCAATATCATGAACAATATTACCAATACCTAATCGTGCTTTACTAATTTGTACAGCACGGATCTCTTCTTTTGTTATAGGTACATCATCAGAACGCTCAAAGAGCTCATCTGGAATACCTGGTGTTTTATATTTCCACATTGAGACAAAGAATTCGTTTTGGTATTTTAGTACTATGAAAATGGCGTTAGAGGGAAACCGCTGTTTACTCCAGCATGAACAAATGTGTATGTTAGTATCCACATAAACAAGTAGATGAAAATATAGCTGCCAATACCTGTAGTAACAAGTTTCTTTTTATCAGATGGCGGTAATTGTATTCGTAGTCCTTTAGCTATTCCTATAGATACAATGAAGATAACAATCAACAATCCTATAGATGCCCATCTTCTTTCCTCCCCTTCCATTGGTTCAAATAAAAATGTCGCAAGCGTTCCACCAAGAACTGCAAGTCCTACTCTAATCCAAAATAATATGTCAATTTTTTGTTGTACATCGCTCTTATCAGTTTCATTAACAGGTGGTTCTGCTATATGAGGTTCATTTTTAGAATCATCAGAATCAGGTTTTTTTTCAATTTTCTTTTTAGGGTGTTTCAATGAAATTTCTACGTTGACTCCGAAAAACCTTGTTTAAAATCTTTGGTTAAAAAATTCGAATATGAGGAGTAAGAGTATAATTTCAGACATACAATAGGTTACCATGACATTAACAGGAATTGAGATACGATATTTAGTGAATGAAATTTCTGAAAAAACATGTGATTACTATGTTAGTAACATATATGGGATCACAAAAGACAGCCTACTTTTCAAACTACATCATCCTGAAAAACAAGATGTTGTGTTAATGTTTTCATCTTTTGGATTATGGATTAGTTCAGTAAAGATAGAACCGTTAGAAACAAACAAGCTACTCAAAATACTACGTGATAATATTTTACGATTAAAATTAGCTAAAATTCAACAAATTGGAGCAGAAAGAGTTGTTTATCTAACCTTTAGTGGTTTTGATAAGGAATACGTTCTTGTTGGTGAATTTTTTGGTGATGGCAATATTATTTTGTGTAATAAAGAAATGAAAATTCTTGCTTTACTACACTCAATTGATGTAAGACATCGTAAATTAAGTGTTGGATTGCAATATGCACCGCCACCACAAAACAGCTTAGACGTTTTTAATTTTAACCAAAAAGATTTGGAAGGAGTTCTATCTTCAGAGATTCAAGTTTCTAAATGGATTGGTAGAACGTTTGGATTGCCTACAAAATATGTCGAATATATCTGCAAATTAGCCGGAATAGATTCTAAAATTATAGGAAATGGTTTGACTGATATTGATGTAAAAAAAATCTATGACATTATTAAAAAAACAGTTGAAAATGTTGTAAAGGGCAATCATGAACCAGTAATTGTACGAAATGACAAAGTGGATGTTTACCCATTAAGACTAGAAAATAAAAATGAAGAACGTACTAATGTTCAAAGTTTTATGGCAGGATTAGATACCATATTTACAGAAACACTGGTCAATGTTGGCAAGTCCACTAAAACAAATGCTGTTAGTGAAAAAATTACAGAGCTTGAAAATAAGTTAACAGAACAAACCAAGGCCATTTCATTAGTTAATGAAAAATCTTCTGCCATAGCAAAGGTGGCTAATTCATTACTTGATCTAGTTTCTAAGGGAATACTTTCTTTATCTGATCCTAAACTTCAGAAGAATCTAAAAGATCAGAATTGTTCTATTATTAAGGAAAAAGGCAATGCCTGTTTTCTCATAAATGATTCTAAAATTAAGGTAGATACTAGTTCTTCATTGCAGGCTTTGGCATCTGTTTTATTTAATGAATCAAAACGGCAGAAAGCTGCAATTTTATCGATTGAAAAACTGCAAAAGAAAACTGAAAAAGATTTAGAAAAACTACGAAAACAAGTAGAGGTTTCCAAAGATTCCATAACTATTACAGAAGTAAAAAAGAAAAGCTGGTACGAGCGCTATCGATGGTTCTATACTTCTGACGATACGTTAGCAATTGGTGGACGTGATTCATCATCAAATATGGCAATAATTAGAAAACATCTTCAAAATAGCGATAAAGTGTTTCATGCAGACATTTTTGGCTCACCATTTTTTATACTAAAAGCTGGTAGTGAAACAACAGATTCTAGTTTGAATGAAGTTGCACATGCAACTGTTTGTTTTAGTAGAGCATGGCGTGAAGCAATGTATGGGCTAAAGGCATTCTGGGTAAATCCTGAACAAGTGAAAAAAGGAGCTCCTAGTGGACAGTTTCTTTCCAAGGGCTCCTTTGTTATTGAAGGTCAACGAAATTATGTTAGAGTTGCTACCCTAAAGTTAGGTGTTGGTCTACTAAAACAAGATGAGAGATATATTGTAATTTGTGGTCCTCCCACTTGTGTTAAAAAAAAATGTATTTGTTACTCAATGATTGAGCCTGGAGGATTGGAGATGACAGATGCCGCAAAAAAAATCAAATCTGAATTTGTTAATATGAAAGGAGATGCGATAAAATCAATTAGCATAGACGATTTTGTTCGTGTACTTCCTGCAGGGGAGAGTCATGTTACTGAATCAGGATTAGGCGATAGTGTGGATGAATGAAGGAAAGATGATTTTTGTTGTTGATGCCATGTATGGAAATCTGGCTACAAAGCTTCGATTATTGGGCTATGATTCACTATACTTTGCTGATATTGATGATGATAAAATTTTACAAATTGCAAAAGATGAAGATCGAATACTGTTAACAAATGATGTTGCGCTTGTAAAAAGAGCATTAAAACAAAATGTAAGAACTGTTCAAATTACAAAGAAAGACGAAGTAGAACAGATTCTAGAGATTAATCAGAGATACAATATTGGAAAATGTGTTGTTGCTGGCAATAACTCACGTTGTCCCTTATGCAATGGAACGCTACATAAAATTCAGAAGGATCTTATAGTTACTCAGGTTCCTGAAGGAGTTTTAAAGCAGACAAATGAGTTCTGGAATTGTATTAGCTGTAAAAAGCTCTATTGGGAAGGAACACATATCAGAAATTTACAAAAATTTGTTTCTAAATTAAATGAGCTACTATAGAGAGTTATCAGATTCTGATGGAAAAGAACTAGTACGAACAGCTAGGCTTATTGTGATTGAATTTCTTACTAGTAAAAATAAGAAGAGATTATCTGATGATTTTCAATCCAAGTTTTCTTTCAAATCTGGAGTGTTTGTGACATTAAATGATAGAACCGGTTTGAGAGGATGTATTGGGTTTCCTCTTCCACAGAAAAGACTATGTGATGCGCTAGTAGATGCAGCTATTGCTGCAGCAACTGAGGATCCTCGTTTTTCTGAGGTAAAACAAACAGAACTTGATGAAATAACTTTTGAGGTAACTGTTTTAACGCCACCAATAGAGATCAGGGTTTCAAATACGTTAGAGTATCCTGCTAAGATCAGAGTAGGTCGTGATGGTTTGATTGTGAAATACAATTCTTTTTCAGGATTGCTTCTTCCTCAAGTTCCAATAGAATACGGATGGACAGAAGAGGAATTTTTGGGTCATGCATGTGAGAAGGCAGGTCTTCCTCGTGATATTTGGAAAGATCCAAAGACAGAGATTCTTAGGTTTGAAGGAATAATTTTCAAAGAAGAAACACCAAATGGAAAAGTAATACAACAGAAGCTATAAAGTTTTAGATTCTGTATCAAGAGATATTTCTTGGCCATTTTTAATTGAATCATATTCTTTTTGTGTTACAATTACTAACGGAATGTTAGCTAGAGCACAACCAGATGCTACAGTAAGGTCGGTTTTTTTACAAATCATAGCATAAGGGGCCGAATTGTTTGATTTGAGAGAATATATCGTATATGCACCTACACTGCTTCCAACCCCATATGGAAAAACAAGAATAGTATTTTTGATGGATTTTTGAAACAAGTCATGCTTGTCATCGCGTATAATACCAGTTTTTTTATCTACTGCTCCAAGGAAATTAATCGGTATTTGTGATTTTAAGATCTTTCCTTTGGCTTTTCCTTTTACTATGACTTTTTCTACCATTTTGTTTCATCATCTATGATTTGAGAAAGTGGTTTTAGGTTTACTTTGACATCATTAGAATTCTTGAGATAATAGGAGCCTTTAATGCTGTTTGTTATGACTCCATCTGTGTTATCTTTGTCTATTAGTGGTGTCAAACAAGTACAGCAATCAAAAAGCATTTCACAACCAGCTCGCTTTAATGTATTTGCATATCCAAGCTCAGAGGTTTGTTGCTGAATTGCTCTTGGACAAAATATCATACATCGTTTTTTAAATGACCTTCCCTTTAACATCAAAGCCAAATCAGATATTTCTTCTAGCCCAAGCTGTGGGCTTCCTAGTACTACAAGATCACCAGAATCTGTCGTATTTAGTTCATCAAGTATATTTTGCATTTCCTTATTATCAAAATCAACCTTTTCGGACTGATTGTCATCATTGTCATCTAAAACAAATTTTCCACATTGACCAGACGTTCCCATACCACCACATAATGCCTTACAACTACGTTTGTCAAGATCATTTGTACCAGAAATTCTAACTGAACTGCCAGCAATCTTGCCAGCAAAATATCCTAGTAGACCATACGTTAGCTCATTAGAATTTTTAACTTTCATTTGAATTGTTAGATTAGGACTGGCTGAGTCTTCTTTTCTTAAATCAGCATATGGACTCTTACCTGTAAGTGCGCTGGCTAGTGCACTAAATGCACTTTCTTTATTTGTTTTAAGATGTGCTATTGAATTAGCATAAATTGCTGCGTTACTTTCTGCAAATGAAACTTGGGTATTTTTTTGTGGGAGATCAAATATTTCATAAGGTATGCAAGAAAAAGATGGAACTACGCCCATTTTTTTATATGATTCACTAATACTCTGTTGTTTTTTTATAAAATCATCATCTAGTTTGTAATCTGAAACTTTATCAATATCAAAACCCATTGGGTTTACTGTAGTTTTTACTTGGACCTTGGCATCTTTGCTTAGCTTTGAGAGAAACTCTTCACCGGCATCACCTATTGTGTTATAGTTTACACCCGAGAGATGTGCCCAATGAATAGGAACTAGTCTATCAGCGTTAATGGCCTCGCCAGTAGCCACTAAAATTCTATATGCAAGTTCAAGTACTTCGCCTTTCTCTCCTTTAAGAGCAGACTCTTCTTCCTTTGTTAATTCCATTATTGATATTCATTCGTGAGTGGTATAATACTTGTACTAAAAAAAGCCAAAATTGTTTTTCAAAGTTCAAGAGTAGATTATAAGAGAATTAGTTTCATAGCATTATTGTGAAAAATATCCTCAATGGAATGATTGAAACTATGAATGCTGTAAAGCCGCCACGTATGACAGCACTGCGACAGCTGCATGACGTAGAAAAAGGCGATCCTTTCAACATATTAATTGGAACTATACTCTCAGCAAGAACAAAGGATGAGAGCACAACCAGAGTTGCAGGCAAATTATTTACAAAATACAAATCTGTAAAGGCGTTAGCTAATGCTAAAGTTAGAGATGTTGAAAAAATAATAAAATCAATTGGGTTTTACCATGTAAAAGCTAAGAGAATCATCGAAGTTGCATCGATAATAGATACACAATTTAATGGGAGGGTTCCTGATGACCTAGATACACTCATAACACTTCCTGGGGTTGGTAGGAAAACTGCAAACTGTGTTCTAGTTTATGCTTTTGAAAAACCTGCCATACCTGTAGATGTACATGTTCATAGGATCTCAAATCGGTTAGGCCTTGTTGATACAAAGACTCCTGAAGAAACAGAGATTGAGTTAATGAAAAAGATTCCACAAAAATACTGGCTTGAAATAAATGACACTTTTGTTATGTTTGGTCAAAACATCTGTAAACCAATTTCACCAATGTGTGGTGTTTGTAAGATTAAAAAAATTTGTAGATATTACAAAACTAACGCTTCTTAAGAACTAATAAAACTGCAATTATTGTTCCAATAACACCTGTAATAACAAAAGGCAATATGCTAAGAGGGTTTTCAGCTGGATTTCCTGAAATAAATTCAACAATTAGGTTTCCAGAGTTTATTGCAGGGGGATCTGTTGAGCTTTCCATTCCATGGATAGAATAGGCTGCAATTGCAAAATTTTCAATGTCTAGATTAGAAACAACTATTCTTTCACCGTTATTGATGGTCAAGCCTGCATTATCCGTATATGCAGCTATAACTTTTTGGCCTGGAATCCATCCTCGCTCAAGTCTGTTATGAACAACAACATAGCCGTTTTCTGGCAACCATGCAGCAATCCAAAATTTTTCATCTGGAGGACTGCCCATGCCTATTTCAATGAATTTTTCCTTAATTGTAGCGTCATAGAATCGTATTACAGCATTGCCATTTGGATTTGCATAAAGAAGTTTATTATCAATTGTAATTTGCCAGCTCACTGCGTGAGTTTTATCTAATTCAATAATTTGTGCATCATTTGCAATTTTATTAAATTCAGAGTAAGGTATTTCAGTTGTCTGTAAAACTATGGATGGATTTGACTGAGTTTGACCATAGATAGGACTCAGGGTTAATGATAAAATTAAGATAAATACAATATTATGTTTCACAATTTGGCTCGATAGTGCGTGAATAAAAATCTAGTCAACAAAAGGATTGTTGTGACTCATTATAATTTTTGAAACTTCTGGTCTGAGAATAAATTCTGATGGTACTTTTCCACTTTGAATCATTTCCCGAAGTTTAGTTCCACTTATCTCGTCTCTAGTTTCTACTCCATGTGGGCATACTCTTTCATTGGTAAATGTAATACATTTTTTACAGTAAAAAAATGCTGGAAAGAAGATTGGAGTTATCTCAAGATCTGAATAATCTTTGAATATATCCTGTGCTGCAAATGGTGAATAATAATTTCCTACACCAGCATGATCCCTGCCTATTATAATGTGGGTACATCCGTAGTTTTGTCTCATTATTGCATGGTGTATTGCCTCTTTTGGTCCAGCATATCTCATTTCTGTATGTAGTGTTGCTAATTTGCAGCGATTTTTAGCGTAATAATTTTCAATTAACACTTCATATGATTTTATTATAACTTCATCTGTAAAGTCGCCAGACTTTTTTTTGCCAATAAGTGGATTAACAAAGAGGCCGTCTCTTGTAGTAAGGGCAGTTTTTTGTAATATTTCATGGGCAACGTGTGGGGGATTTCTAGTTTGAAATGCTACTATGGTTTTCCAGCCAGACTTTTCAAAATCTGCTCTAGTTTCTGTTGGAGTTTTTCTGTATTTTCTAATAAAGCCCTCATCAGGACGTTTAATGTAGTCAATCTTTCCACCTACTAGAAAATCATTCATTGTCATAGTTTTTGCAACACCTGGATGTTTTGTGTCTAGAGTTCCATACACACCATTTGCTGTTTTTTCTTTATCAAATGAATAGAGATCTTTTACATGTAAGATTGCAAAACCGTTTCCTTGTGAGTTTTTTAATAAAATATCTGATTCATCCTTTAATTTTTTACCTGTTATTTTGTCAACATCAAGTACTATTGGTATTGTCCATGGAATACCATTTGATAATCTACCTTTACTAATTACGTTCTCAAAATCATTTTGGCCAAGAAATCCTTCTAGAGGGCTGAATATTCCATCTGCGATATTTTCTATATCGTTAGCAACATCTTCGCTAACAGAAAATGAGTATAACCCACTTGTATTTTTTGTAGTAATTCGATTTACTAACTTGCCACCAAGAGGTTTGGCAATGCCGTTACTCTTTGCCAACGCCTATTTACCATGATCCATATGCAGACCACATTCCTTGTCTGATTGGTTTTCCCACCACCAGCGGCCTGCTCGCAGATCTTCGCCAGGTTTTATTGCTCTTGTACATGGTTCACATCCTATACTTGGATATCCTTTGTCATGCAGTTTGTTGTATGGGATGTTGTTTGCTTTTATGTAATTCCAAGTTTTTTCCCATGTCCAGTCAAGTATAGGATTAATTTTTATCATATTATTATGCTGTTCATCAATTTCAATTTTTTTTGCTGTACTCCTATTTTGTGTTTGATCACTTCTAAGACCAGTTATCCAGCCATCCAAAGTTGCTAACATTTTATTTAATGGATGTACTTTTCTTATTCCACAACACAGCTTTCTGTTTCCTGGGCTATCGTAAAAGAGATTCATGCCATTTACTCTTACCATTTCAGTTACTTCTTGGGCATCAGGAAATGTAACTTCGATATTTGTGTTGTATTTTTTGCGAATTTCATCCATTACATCATAAGTTTCTTGGTTTAGTCTTCCTGTATCTAATGTAAACACTCTGGCTTTTGGGTTAATCTTCATTAGCATATCAATTACAACCACATCTTCAGCACCAAAACTAGATGCCAGTGCTAATTTTGGATGTAAGTTGTCTAGAGCCCATTTGAGAACCTCTTGCGGAGTTTTAAGTTCGGTATTTAACTTGTCTGTTTGTTCAGCAGTAAATTTAGTCATAATGGGACTTGAATTTTGTTCTTTTATAATTATTACGAGATGGATGATTTGGTTGTTATCCTAAAATTATAAACAACTTGATATAACATTTGAAGATGAGCGATAATTCGTTTGTAGTTGTTTTTCCGTCAGTTTTTTCTAGGAACAAACTTGACTTGCTTGTTTCTAATATCAAAAACATACTAAAAGTTCAAAATCAGAAATTTAGTAAAATTACAAAAGACGACTCTGTTATAGTAATTGAAGCAAATGATCCGGTATTTGCCTCATCTACAGTAAATTTGCTGTATGGAATAGAGCAAGTTGCAATAGCAAAGCAGGTAAAAAATGAGTTTGATGTTCTAGTTTCAGCAATTACCAAGATAGGCACAAATCTTTTGCTTAGTGGAGAAAGGTTTCTTGTAAAAGTTGAGGGATACTCGGCTGGTTATATGACAAAGGATGTGGAACTTGCCGCAACTTCGTCATTGATAGAAAAAACTACATCACTTGGCACAAAACCTGGCACGCAAGAAAGATATGATAAATTGATCTATGCTTATCTTACAAAACTACATGGTTACATCTGTATTTTTACAGATAAAGGACATGGAGGTTTGCCATATAATTCACAAAATGAGAAAATAGTTTGTTGTGTTTATGATGAACTATCAGCAGTTTCATGTCTTGAGACAATAAGGGAAGGATTTGATGTCAAGATTGTGATATGCTACAATAGCGAATCTAATCTAATAGAGCTGATCAAAATTTTAAATCGGATATTACCAAAGACCATAAAATCAAAGATAGAGTTGGAGTTTTTTTATCTAGACATAAAAAAGAGTGCAAAAAATATCATGTTAATAGCAGTAGCTGAGATCTTGTGCTTTGTTGCAAAATCAAATAATATAAGAAAAGTATCGCTTTCCCTATCACCGTTGATTTTTCCTTCCAGTTTTGTAAATGGCATCATAATGCGAGTGTTTAAGAAAAATTTAATTCCATGGCTGCCCCTATCTGGACTTGATAAAGACATTTTTGATAATGCCAAAGAGATAGGCTTGAAGAAAAATATTATGAAAATAGAGAAAATGGCTAGTTTGAAATTTAATGGTAAAACCTCTGAGAAAGAAGCTCAAAAGATTGCAAATCAAGCTATAAAGACAAAAAAAGTCGTATCAGTAGCGATAGGGCCAAATAATGTTCATGATATACTGGACTCACTAAAAGTGGATTATTGAAAATTAACGCAGGAATGATTTGAAATCGTGATAAAGTTAGGCGAATTCATTTACCCTTGGGGTAATGGGCACTATGCAAGAATGATGTCATTAAACGAATCTCTTCCAAGATATCTCAAAGAAGAATATGAGATTCATTATTCTAGTAAGGACGAGATTTATCAGAGATTATTGGAGAAATTTTCACCACAATATGTTCATAAGATCTTGATGCCTACACCCATAGATGGTAAGAGTGGACCAAGTGTTTCCAAGTCATTATTTAACGTACTTTTACCTGTTTCAAAAAATCCACCGTTGATCAAACAGATTTCAGATTATCTAAGAGAGGAAGGCAGGCTATATGATAAAGAAAAATTTGATTTGGTCATAAATGACGGCGACATGGGTTCTAATGTATTAGCAGAGAAGCGGAGAGTTCCAAGTATTTTTGTGACAAACCAGTTTATGCCAAAATTATGGTCAACACGAGTTTATTTTTATCCATCCTTATATTTTATAGCAAAACAGATTGCAAAGGCAACAAGGATAATCGTAGCTGACTCGCCACCTCCATATACAATTTGTAAATACAATCTGAATTTTCCAGATAAAATGAAAAATAAAGTAACTTTTGTTGGTCATTATGCAAGTCGCAAAGTAGTAACAGAAAAGTCTCAAACAGAGCTTCAACTTTTGATTGAAGGAACAAATTTTGGATATTGGATGAGAACTGGTAACAGGGCAACTAATACTACAACAGGTCAAAAATACGAAGAAATCTTTCATGATGATAAAATGGGTAATGAGAAAAGACTAGTTTCTCATGCAAGAAATGATCCTTCAATTAACAGAGTATTTGGAAAGGATGGCAAGAGTTATTCAGTTTCAGAGGCGCTTGAAAAGAGGATAGACTGGCTTCAGATCGATATAGGATTTTTGTCTGAACAGGAAAAAGATGCTGTTTTACGATTATGTGATTATGTAGTAACTAATGGTTCTCATACTGTGATTGGCGAGATACTTGGAATTTATGCAAAGCCAGTAATAGGAATTCCAGTATATGACGAGCACACAAATAATCTAAGATGTGTAGAGGAATTGGGTTTAGGTATACTGGCAAGAAACAAAAAGCAGGTTCTTGATGCAATAGCACAAATTAAAAGTCACAACGACAAATTTGGCGAAAGGCTAGAAAGTTATAAGAAAAATTTTATTGGAAGTGGCGCACAGACTACTGCAAAGATTGTTTGTGAGATGCTAGAAAACAAGAAAAAAGATAATAGTTTTAGTCAATAGATTATTCATATCTGGTACGCGGTATTCGATGGGCGAACTGACCTTTTGTTAGGGATGACGATATTAATCCGCGTACCAGAAAACTGGATAATTATTTGGGATCAAAGTGGGAACGCTTTTATGGAAAACTTTAGTGATGACAACAGATGCCGGATTGTCCAGAATGCACTGCGAGAGAGAGAAAAGCCATACGGGAACAAAATGCTGGTAATTCAGATGTGAATCTGGAAGAGCTGTTTAAAAAAATCGAGGCTCCAATGAAGTTTGATCCAGCCACAAAACACTTTATTTGCAAAAAATGTGGTTTGTATGCAACAAGAGAACAAGTAGGCGATATACGTGAGAAGCTCAACCAGCGAGAGTTAACACGAGAAGACAAGCAGTACGATTACTTGGAATGGTGGCAGAAAAGCAAGAAAGACAAGCAACGATAGAGTAGCTGACGCATATGACAAAAGACATTCCAAAGTGGGTTACAGATGAAATACAAAATGCAAAATTTGGTAAACCCCAGTCTGTTTCAAGAACAGGCTATATTTTAGACATTTATGAGCAGGATAACAAAATAGATGCACAGCTCTATGAATCTGTGGAGGATGGCAGATACATCATTACCTTAGATCTGTCAAAAAAAATCAAATCATCAGAGCTTCAGAAAGGAGTTGTTTACGAGTTTAGTTTTGATGTTTTAAAGGCACCATTAGGTCAAAAAGTAATTGAGTTTCTAAAAAAAGAAAAAGAAATCGATATGGGAGCAATATATCAATTTGAATTAAAGGAGCTCGAGCTTTTGGATGTTGGTTCTAGTGCAGAAGCACCATCACCTGAGGAAGAAGAGTAGCTAGTTTTTGAGCTCAGTCTTTTTCTAATTGCAGAACCAATAATTGGATTTACGATAAATGGGAAGGTGTGTTTTGCCCATACTGCTCCTCTGACCACTGATGGTACAATGATTTCAAGTCTTGATGAATTTGTTGCCCTAAGAACAGCCTTTGCTACAGTTTTTGCACTTAGTGATGCTGGCGAGTATTTTGGCATTGATGAAAATGATGGATGATCAAAAAAGTTTGTTCGTACCATTATTGGACTTACAATAGTAACTTTGACGTTTGTTCCTTTTAGCTCATGTCTTAGCCCTTCTGAAAAACCAAGCATTGCAAATTTTGATGCACAATATGGTGCTATTCCTGGTAGTCCAAAGCTTGCTGCAACAGAGGCCACATTAATGATATGACCTGAATTTTGCTCTAGCATTTTTGGTAGAAAATTCTTTGTACAATAAATCATTCCAAAATAATTTGTATGCATTTGTGATTCTATTTCTTCTATGCTTTGATCAGAAACTGGTCCATAGATTGCAAAACCTGCGTTATTTACCAGAATATCGATTCTTCCAAACTTGTCAAGTACTTGATTACTTAGTTCTTTGACTTGGGTTTTTTGTGATACATCACATTCACAACAAAGCGTAGAGATTTTGTATTTTGATAATTTTTTCTCTACGTCGATTAATTTACTCTTTTTTCGTCCAACAAGTACTATATTTGCACCATTTTTTGCAAACTCTATTGCGGAGGCTTCGCCTATGCCACTTGATGCGCCTGTTATTACAACAACTTTGTTTTTAAATTTCATACATTAGTCAATTTGTTGAAAAATAAAGTGGTTTCTAATTCGTATTTTTGTCTATAAAACACCAAACGAGTTTATTGATTATCAATAAAAATGGTTTGCCCCTCTTTTGCCTTAGAAATATGTGCTGATCACGTAAAGTTTTCCTTTATTGATCTAGAAAAATGGAAAAATAGAATTTGTAATAAATATGGATGCTATTATTCCAAAACCAGCATAGGCAAAAAAAATACCTGCACAACTTGGGGTGTCATCTTTTTTTCGCTGCCATAGAATTAATTCAATGAGGGATGATATGGCAAAAGGAATTATTATCACATTACCCGGCCATGTAGGACTCACCGCAATTTTTTGCCACCATTCTAATTCATTATAAATATCTGATCTTTGAGTGTAACTCACCATATCGAGAATGTTGTCATAATATTTTGTTATCAGAAATTCGCTTGTATTATCGTCTAGAACAAAACCCTTTTCTTTAAATAATTGTCGCAATTCGTCTTACATTTCTTGAATGGCTAAGGATTCTTTCTGTAACACCTTTCCTTCTATTACTAGATCTCTAGGAGTTAGACTAGCAGTTGATTGTATTGTCATGAAAATAAAAAGCCCAGCTATAACCGTTGCGTTTACCTGTAGAAGTGATGACCTTTGCAATCGAAATTATTGAAGTTATTGATATAAAAACCAGCTAATTTTGAATAATAGTTTTCAATTACTTTGAGTTTTCCTCTGAAACATCAGCTTTTGTGTATTTGCTTAATGCAAATTTTACCAATAATAGCCATGTAATCCCTATTGGAACATAATACGTTGCAATCCTCCATGCAATGATAAGGTTCCACTCTACAGTGTTTTCTGCTACCTCAAAATTAAAGGGATCAAGATTGTTAAGATATGCTATAACACCAAATTCAGCAAGCCCAGAACCTCCTACTGTTATTGGCAGATTGCCAATTGCGTTTGCTGCCATTACTGCCATAAATGAATCAAAAAAATCAATGACGTATCCTGCACCATTTGCTATTACCATAAATGATATTCCATAAAATATCCATGAGGCTATAGAAAAAAGAAAACAGTAAACAAAGATCTTTTTTGCCTGAGGTGTTCTTAGGTTGTCTCTACTCATTATGCAGATTTCTTCCATCCACTGATTTGTTTTTTGAATATAGTTAGTGCCTTTTTCTTTTCCAAATTTTTTAATTAATGTAGACAAGCCACTTGGTATCTGAAATGTCTTTTTGGTAGACAGGAAGAATAACGCCACCCAAATTGTTGTTACAGTTATGCTAGTTGCAAGAACTACTCCTCCAACTACAATTGCTCCATGCACTAGTGCAAGAACGCCAGCTATTATCGATAAAGAACCTCCAGCTATTACATCTGTAACAATTTCCAGGATTGCAACCCATGATGCTTTAGAGGTTGGAAAGCCCTTCTTGTGCAGCCAGTAAATTAAGACAAATTCTCCTCCAACAAACATTGGTGTTGTAAATCTTATGAACTCACTTCCAACCTTAACACCAGATAGTTTCCAGACAGATTCTATTGGACCAAAATATTTTCTGACTATGTAACCAAACTTCAAGCCTTGCATGAAGAGTTTTCCCATCATTGCAAGCGCCGCTGCTAAAAATGGCAAAATCCCTACAGCAAATACATCTTCTGCTTTTATGTCAAATTGAATAATTATGAAAATTAGAGGAATCGTACTTGCAGGTATAGCTAAGAGTCGCCAGTTCATTCGATGCCTTTTTTATGATTCAAATATAAGCTAATAAAAAATAACGCAAAAGATTGAAAACTATTTTTGTTACCGGCACTGCAGGGTCTGGGAAATCTTTACTCGCATCAAAGATTTATGAGTATTACACACGAAATGGTGCATTTGCAGCAGTACTCAATTTAGATCCAGGTGTTGATTCATTACCATATACATGTGATATTGATGTCAGAGATTTTGTTGACATTGTTTCCATAATGAACCAGTATGATTTGGGTCCAAATGGTTCTTTGATTATGGCAAATGATCTTATTGCATCAAAAATTGATGAGCTGCAAAACGAGGTAGATAGAATCAATCCTGATTATCTATTAGTTGATACTCCAGGACAGATAGAACTATTTGCGTATAGAACAAGTGGTCCGTTTTTTATACAAAATTTACGAGCTGATGAAAAAGCAAACATATTTCTTTTTGATGGCTCGTTAATTACATCATCAATTAATTTTGTTTCAGTATCGCTTCTTGCAACCTCGATTAAATTAAGATTGGATATTCCAACTGTCAATGTATTAACAAAAAGTGATCTTATTAGTGAAAAATTAAAAGATGTTCTTAGGTGGTCGTCCAATTTGAGAACACTTGAAGAGGCTGTTGCAAAAGAAGCTGATGGGGATACCTATTCTCTTATCACTAATGTATTAAGAGGCTTGAATTTGAGTGGATTTGCTCAAGGCCTAATTCCTATTTCAAATGTAACAGGTGAAGGAATTGTTAATTTAGAAATTGCTTTAAGCAGAGCAATTAACTTAGGCGAAGAGGTAGAAGACTAGTGGTATCAAGTATAACTGTCATGGCTCCCTCATCTACTGCAAATCTGGGGCCGGGTTTTGATGTATTTGGTCTTGCATTAGATGCCTTTTTTGATAAAATAATAATTACAAAAAAAGGAAAAGGAATTAAAATTATTACTTCAGATTCGGTTCCTGTAAATCCAAAAAAGAATACTGCTGGAGTTGTTGTAAATGAGCTTGCAAACAAGTTTAAGATTAAAGATGGAATCGAGGTTAAAATCAAAAAAGGTGTTCCAGCAGGCTTTGGTGTTGGGAGTAGTGCAGCTTCGGCTGCTGCAGCGGTAGTTGCTATGAACAGATTGTTTAAGCTGGATCTAGACAATAATTCGCTTGTTAAATTTGCAGGAGTAGGTGAAAAGGCAAGTGCTGGTTCAATTCATTATGATAATGTAGCAGCAGCAGTTTTGGGTGGTTTTGTAATTGTAAGGGCAAATCCCCTTGATGTAATTCGGATTGAGCCTCCTAGTGACCTTGTCTTGTGCGTTGCCATCCCGGATCTAAAAGTGCCGGAAAAGAAAACCAAAGTTTCACGTAGTGTTGTTCCAAAAAAAATCAAAATAACTGATGGTATTGCCAATTTATCAAATGCAGCTGCAATTGTGGCAGGATTTATGAAAAAAGATTCTATACTTATTGGAAAATCAGTCAAAGATGTAATAGTTGAACCTGCAAGACAGCACATGATTCCTGGCTTTAATCAAGTCAAGAAAAATGCATTAGCTGCAGGTGCCAATGGGGTAACAATTAGTGGGGCTGGTCCATCTGTAATAGCTTTTACAACAAAATCATCAAATCAAAAAAAGATTTGTGATGCCATGAAAAGGGGTTTTGCCTCATCTAATACAAATTGTAAAACTATAATCTGTAAACCCTGCAAAGGAGCAATTGATCTCTAACATTTGGTGTTATCGCATTGGAAAAGGCTGTAGTGGTTTTTAGCGGTGGATTAGATTCTGTATGTACATGTGCTTATCTCAAGTCAAGATATGAGCTATATGGAATCACCTTTGCGTATGGACAGCGAGCTAGTCAAGAACTAAAGACTGCAAAGGATCTTGCTAAGAGTCTCAAACTCAAAAAACATAAAATTGTAGATATTAACTTCATGAAAGAGCTTTACGGTAAAACTAATGTGCTTACAAGCAAAACAAGACCAATACCACCAAGGTTTGATTATTCAATCGTAGTTCCAATACGAAATGCTGTATTTTTGTCAATTGCATCTGCATGGGCATTTACATTAAATGCGTCCTTGGTTGCATATGGTGCACATAAAGGCGACATGTTTTATCCTGATTGTCGTCCCTCCTTTTCAAAAAAATTAGAATTTGCATTAAATCAGGGAGAGATTGATGGAATAAGATCTGGAATAAGAAAGAGAATAAAAATTTGGAGCCCATTTAATGAATCACTTTCTAAAAGTGAGTTGTTAAAAAGAGGTCATGAGATTATTGGTGATTTATTGTTTAGAACATGGAGTTGTTATTCAAATACAAAATTGCATTGCGGTAAATGTGAATCATGTAATAACCGCAAGGCTGCTTTTGCAAAAGCTAAGATTTTAGATAAAACCAGATATTTGAACTAGTTTACTTGTTTTCTAGGATTGGTTTTTTCAGTATCAGCCATCTAATTATGATATACCATCCCACAAAGATT
>VHBM01000016.1 GCA_016871975.1 Nitrososphaerota archaeon
TGGGTGTTTCTGATGGTGCATCACAAAAAGAAATACGAAGTGCCTTTAGAAAACTTGCCCTAGAGCACCACTCAGATCGAGGAGGTGATGATGAAAAATTCAAGAGGATAAAGCTTGCATTTGAGGATCTAAAGCAAGGCAAAAAATATCCAGATTCGCTTGAAGAAACATCCAAAAAAAACAGATTTTACTCAGGTGATTCTGAAGAAGAAAAAAGAAGAAAAAACCTCTTACTGTCAAAAGATGTTGCAAGAGAAATGATGATTGCAGAAGAATGGGCCGCTGCATTAAACAGAGCTGATGCAACAGGAGTTAGATTATTTGGCTCAAAAGAGCTAGGCGAGCTAGAATTTGAAAGAAAGGCAAACAAGGCACTTTCAATTAAAGGCAAGTACTGGGCAGGCAATCTAAGATATGATGGACCAATTACAATGTGGGGAAGTATAACAAATCCATATTTTAGCGACAAAGAAGAATACAAGACACACATTCAAGTGACACATGGAAATTTCAAACTAATAGATCCTATTGAAAACAAATACGACATTGAAAACGGGGCAAAAATTACAGCAGACAATGGTGATATCATAGTAGGTAGTGTGTCTGGGATTAAGGATCTTCTGCAAGACCCACAAGGAAGAGTTGGAATGCATGTTCTAAAAGAACACTTTACTCAACTAAACGCACCAAATGGCAAAATAATTGCTGGAAATATTCGGGAAACTGTAAGACTTGAAGCAGAAACTATAGTCGTGATAAATCTTGTAGATAATGTCAAGATAAAAGGAAAAAACATTCTAGTTTATGGAAGCAAGGTAAACTATAACGTCGAGTTTGAGTTAGTGCAGGGAGGAAAAATCAGGTTTTATGATGAGGGTTCTGGGTTTGATATTAGTGATGATGCAGTTGTCCAACTAGAAAATGGAAAACAGTTTCGATTGCGGGATCTTAAAGGCGCACAAATGATAGGATATGGAGGAAAAGAAATCACATACGACTATCTTGACGGTAAGGAAAAAAATCGCATGAAAAAGACTGGTTTAGGTTTTAGAATTGGAGGTTTCTTCAAGTAATATTTCTAAAAGCCAATTTTTTCAATTAGCATGTTTTTTAATTTTAGATTTTACTTATTATATTGAGAATCTTTTCTGGCAATGTCTTGTAATCTGCTTTTGATTCAGCAGCAACATAAAGCACATCTTCACCAATAGGAAAGCTAATTGCGAGAACCTTTTCGCGCAATGACATTGCAAACTTGACCTTGCCAAGCTGTTTGTCAAATTCTTGTCTCATTCTGACTCGTAGTGCAAGCTCCATAAACAACATCTCATCATCTTTTTGACTTTCTAATGGTTCTATTCCATCCTTCATGCCTCCAGCTACCAATCTTCCTCTGGGATTTATCACTCCTGCAAATCTGACTAGAGGATCAAGATTTTTTATGCTATCACAAATCTTGCTATAATCAAAGATACGGCTCAAGCTGTACTATATTTGAAGGGCCCCTATTTGGACTCATCGATAACTACAATCAACAAAATCAAAACATAATCTAGAAAACGACAAATCATGCGATAAGGTTATGTTATAAAACGACTTTCTTTCGCTGGCAGGCGCCTTGTTTAGAATTATAGGAATTTTAACATTTTTAGCTTTAGTGCTATTTTTGCCAAGCACTGTTGAAGCCTCACATAACCAAAACCTGTACGTTTCTGCAGAAAACTTACGTTTTAACAATCACTTTGCAGGCTCGATGGTAATTGAGGTTGTGGTTATGGATACAAACATTAGAACACTTGACGACGCATTGGGAGAGCCAAGCGTTACATTAAATGGTAAAAAACTTCGCATGGCTCAGGCAAGTGATGGAAATTGGTATGCATATTTTGCAAACGCAGACAAAGCGCAAGAAGCTGATGAAATAGCTGACAACAGTGGAACTGGGGACGATGGGCAAGGATTAGACTTTGGTGTATTTTGTGGGGAAAACACGGCCGCTTCCGTATTTGGTGTTAGTTTTTCAGATACTGAAGGCATTGCAATTTCAACTGATAGTGGTGTTTCAGGTACTACTGATGGCACTTCATCATTTAGTGCATGTACAGGTACTCCTGCAAGTCCAACATCAACAATTAACAATGTTGTCAGAAACTCCCCTAGTTTGAATCAAAATTCCAATGTTCCAGTAGGTCAAATAGGAATAGATGCAGACATTTGGCCTGTAGTACAATTATTCTCATTTAGCAACGATGTTACAATACAGTATAACCGAGCAGGTGGCACACAATCTGTTACACTGCATTATGATGACATTGAAAACATTTCAATAAATGTTGACAGAACAGCATATCCAACAAGTTCTGATGTAATCGCAACAATATATGACATGCAACTAAACCAGGATCCTACCTCTGAAGATACTTGGACATTTACTGCTGGCTCTACGCAAAGAACGTTTTACTATGCATTTACCTCGTCTGGTTCTAATGCAGCAAACAGCGGAACCGGTCTTAGAGATATTGCATCAAATCTATCAAATCTTGGTTTTGACAAGAACGGTAAGCTGTCATTAAATCTTGGAAATATTGCAGAGCTAAAAACAAATCAAATACAACCATCAAGCACAGTTTCAGATGGTACTACCACATTTTCAAATATCGTAACCTTTGCTGAAACAGAGCCAAATTCTGGGATTTTTGTAAACTCTGATCATCAAGGCAAATCAAACGTTAAAATTTTAAGCTCGGCCCCGCGTGGCCAAAGTGCTATACTGGAATACAATTCACAATCTACCTCTATTGTATCCGGTACTTTTACTGCCTCAGTAGATCTTGGTGAAAAGGCATCTAAATCAATGCAACTTTCCACCTTGATCCCCGGAAAGAAGTTTGCAGTAACCTTAGTTGATCCTGATCAAAATCTAAGTTCGATGAGAAAAGATGATTTTCGTGTGTATAATAGTACGGCAATTATTCCTTCAATTCAGATTGGTGACCCAATCACACTAGAAAAGACATCAGCAGTAAAACTCTTTTCTGATTCTGGTGCAGATCTAACTACATCCGGAATTTCTTCGACTTCATTTAGAGTAAATGATACTAATTCTGATATTTTACTAATAGATACTAGAAGTGTAAGCCCTACCACTAATTTTGAGAAAATCTCAATTAACCTTGGTATAACTGCAGATACACTTCAAGACTTGTTAGTTGATGACGATGAATCAGACACTGATGGAACAAACTGGATTAATTATGATTTTAGATCATTTCAAAATCAACTTGAACTAGACACGAATGATTTTTCTGACACAACCATGACATTGTATTTCGGCAGTCTTTCAGATTCTACTCCTGTTACAATATTGGATAGCGGTGATATTTCAAATGCTAAAGGATTAATACAAATAGACAATGCAGATGTAGTTTCAATAAAGAGCAAGACAGGAGCTGTCTTTTTAGTTGTAAACTTTGATTCATCATCTAATACAAGTGGAGCGGGAAGAATAGCTAGTGAAACGGACAGGCAGCCAATTGTGTTTGATCTGTTCTCCTTTGGAGAAATCAGCTCAGAGCCAATTAACAACGCAAAATACAGACTAGAGCTAAAAGAATCAGAGGCTAATTCTGGCTCATTTACAGGCAGTATGGAAATTTCACAATCGAGTCAAACTGATTCGAGTTTTGTAAGAAGTACACTTCAAACAATAAGCGATGATGTAAAACTTTTAATAAATCAACGATTGCTTGACGAAAAAGGAATTGATCTAAAATATTCTGACATCGCAAGTGCAGGAATAGGTTTTGATGTTTCCTCTAAAACCGATGTTAGAACAAATGATGGGCAAGTTACACTAAACCAAAGAACGTTTCGTTTTGGCCAACCCGTAAAAGTGATATTAATAGATCCTGATCTTAACCAGAAACACGACAAAATCGATATTTATCTAACATCAAATGATTCATCTTCTTCTAATGTAGACACAGTTATTGATCAAAGCGGCAATCTACTATTAGAAATAATGATTAAAGATGTTAGATACAAACGCTGTACAATAAGCGGTGTTGAGACAGGAGGCCTTGCATCTACTGGCTTTACACTTGTTGAAACAGGTCCCGCCACTGGTATTTTTGAAGGGATATTTAGAATGCCTACACAGATATGTAATAGCGATGGAACAAGACTAATCTCGCCTGCAGGCGGAAGTATCGAAGTTGAGTATCATGATGCATTAGACTCATCAGGAGAATCAAACATATTCGGATTAACATTTCCAAAAACTACAACTGCTACTCCAAGAGTTGACGAAAAAGTTCCTGACTGGATAAAAACCAATGTAAGAGCATGGGCTGATAAAAAAACAAGTGATGATACGTTTCTTAATGGACTCCAATATCTTATCAATGAAAACTTGATCACGCCAAAGACACAAGAAGGTAAATCCGAAAAAAAATTGCCATCATGGATTAAAAATAATGCAAAGTGGTGGTCAAGTGGTCTTATCACACAAGACGATTATCTTAGCGGACTAGAATATCTAATAGAAAAAGGAATAATTAGACTGCCATAATTTTTTATTTTTGAAACAAGCCACATTTGCAGCCTTTCACCAAACACTTACCTTTGCCGTCTTCGTGTATTGCCTTGTCATGAAAGCATCCAGACTCTACATTATGGCATATCATATTTAGAAAATTTAGAGTTTAACCATATATGATGCAATACTCACATTCGCAGATTTGCACCTGTTTGCTTTTTGCAAGACATTTTTTATGTTGTCCTGCTTGGCATTGGACGCAAATCTGATCTAGATTATCAACTTTCGAATATTTTTTTGACTGATCAAAACCAAATCCGCCATCTCGAGGCCCAACCATAACAAAATAAAGAAAATCTAGTATTTTAGCTCATTCAAGTAGGATTTTGTAGGCGTCACAACTATTCTTGGTTATCTTTTGTTTGGTTATTCTCCTTTTTATCCCACATATGCATTGTTCCTCTTAACATAAAACAACCAACAATTATTGCCACAAGGCCACTTAATACAAAACCAGCTGCATTTCTTATGATTTTTAGTTTTGACACATAAACAATTGGCTCAACTTGAAATTAAGCTCATCTAGTCTAAATGGCTGCATAAAACATTCATTTAATGTATTTTTTACAAGCAAACCATTGGTAAATAAAAAAAATATTGCAATCTGGATTGCAATAATAGGTGGAGGAATAGCATTTTATCTCCTATATGGCATTGCGGCAGACCTTATGCGATGATTTCTAATTTCCTAGGATTTTTGTTTTTTTGATTTCTGCAGCTCGCCTAGCTGTTTTTTCGTTTTTATGTGCTCAGTACGCTCTCGTTCTATTGCCTGTTTTAAAACCTCGATTTCCTGTTGCGCCTTTTGCAATTTTGCATTGGTTGCCGCTACCACTGCACTTGCTGCCTCTATCACATTTTTTGATGCTCCGCCTCTCCCTGTACTAGAGAGATCACTTTCCAAAAGTTTAAGCTCCTTTTTTGCAACCTCGATTTCTTGCCTTTTGTTGTCGCTTTCGTCTTTCAAGTATTGAAGCTGTTGTCTTGCTAAATCAACTTCAGATTTGGCTTTTGCAAGTTCGGTTTTTACTTGTTCTAGTTCTACCTGAGACTCCGGTGGTTGAGATCTTATCTTTTCCAGATCTTCTTTATGTTGTGCAATCTGTGACTTTATTGAGGCAAGCTTCAGGTTTGCTTCGTTGAGCTCATCCAGCGTTGATTTTGCTATATTATGTTCTGATTTGGCAGAGCTTAGTCTATTTTGCAGCTCTGCATATTCTTTTTTTATTGTCTCAAGTTCCATTTTTTTTTGCTTCATTTCCCTTTTTGTGGACATCAGGTTTCCAACTACTTGATCATACTCTTCTTTCACATCGGCAAGTTTTTGTAAAACTGAATTAAGATGCGCAGTGTTTGTTTGGATTTCTTTTCTTAGATAATCTGACTCGCCTTGTGAGCGTTCCTTTAAAACACCGTCATGGCTTTTTACGATGGTGCCATCATCTGTTTCTTTTTTGATTAATACATCCTCTGGCTCTTCATGTTTTTTTAAACGCTTAAAGAATCCCATTTTAGCACCCTCTGTTTTCCTATGTTCTTTTTTTTATAAAATTAAGATAAAAGCCAATTCCTCCAACAATAAACCCTAGTCCTATGAAACCCATCCCGATTTGTGGTGATTCGCTAAAGGTTATTGGGGCAAGTATGAACATGAGTGCGCCTAAAATTATAAGAAAAAATCCTCCGCTTTTTCTTGGTCTGTTATGTTCGTTGTGTGCCAAAGCAGTTGTATTATCTAGCATAACTGTATAGAGTTTGTGCAACTTTTTTCCTGCCAATATCATTTATGAATGGCCCAATACGTGGGCCTCTATCAGTTGAGAGCATTATCTGATAAAGTGTTTTAAACAAATCTTTTGGCTCTATGTTATTAGCTTTTGAGATTTGATATATCGAGTTCTGAATGTACTGTGGCTCATTTTCAGAAGAAAGAAAATCAGCTATTTCTTGTAATGCTTTTTTGAGAGAACCATCAAGTTTAATTTCAATTTTTTGCTGAGTATCAAAATCATCGGCAAAATTGCCAGCTAAAACAATTAACTCCTCTATCTGTGAATCGATGTTTTTGATTGTACCATAATCAAGAAGTTTTTTTGTCACAAGTTGTAGTCTATTTTCTTTGAAAATTTTACATAGCTCAATTAGCAGTCTGTAACTTACATGCTGTGAGGAATTTTTTGGAGGATTTAAGAGGTTGACATATTGATACAGCCCCTTTGCTTTTACAACCTTTGCTTCATTATCAAGCTTGATTTTGCCAAAAAATATGTCCTCTAACTCATTATACTCATCCATAAGAGACGGAATGTCTTCAAAACCTAGCTCGCGTGCACCAGTAATTCTCTTGTAAAGTAATAACAGAATTGATTTTGCTGTTCCATACTTTAGCCAGTTCTGTGCAGTAACTACATTTCCAAGAGATTTTGATATCTTTTTTCCGCCTTTGTCTAAGAACATCTCATACTTTACATGGTGTGGGTGAGGAAATTTCAAAATCTCGTCTGCGACCCAGTCATTTACCTTTACAGAATCCATGATGTCTTTTCCATAGGCCTCAAATCGTATATCAAAGGCCTGCCATCTCGCTGCAAATTCTACCTTCCATGCAAGCTTGCCAAGGTCTTTTGTAATGTCTGCCATGCCGTCATTGCCACATCCTTTGAGATTTTTTGAGCCTATCAGAGTGTCTTGGCATTTGTATCTGATTTTTTTTTCATCTTGTAGATACTCGTAGGCCTCTGCAGTATACAATCTGTTACAGTTTGAACATACAGGAAAATATGGTAAAAATTTTTGATATTTTTCCTGGCCTACCAGTTCTTCGATTTTATTTCCTATCTTTTCACTGTTGACCAATATGGTATGAATCTGTTCTTTTAGCAGTCCTTGGCGATACGTGTCGTACGCACGTTTGAATTCATAACCTATGCCAAGCCTGTCAAGACCTTCTAACAAAATACTGCTCATATGCATTCCATATGACTCATGACAACCAAACGGGTCTGGAATTAGAGATACTGGCTTTGCAAGATGCTCCTCAAGTGAGGAAGGAAAACCTTCTGGAATCTTTCTTAATCCATCTAAATCATCAGAATATGCAACAAGCTCTGACTTGAAACCAAAATTTTCTAGTGCAAGCTTTACACCATAGGCTCGTACCGCATCGCCTAAACTGCCAATATGTGGTATGCCTGATGCGCCAAGACCGCTTTCAACTTTTAACAGTTTTGTGTTTCTTCCAAGTGATTTTTCTCTTTCAAGTAGTTCCCACGCAAGCTTGTCTATCCAGGTTCCTTTCCCAATAACTTCTTGTTTTGACATTTACTTTCCTCATAGTTCCTTTGCCATGTAGGGGCCAAGAAGGAAATAACCAAGCTTTCGATAATACTCTCTAGTGCCAACTGCACTTATGACTAGGATTCTATTTGCACCAAACTCTTCTTTTGATATTTTTTCAGCTTCACTCATCAATTTTTTTCCCAAACCAGAGTGCTGAATGCTATCTTTTTCATGTTTTCCTATTTTTAGTGACTTGCCATATACATGAAGCTCACGTACAATGCATGTCTTGTCTGTTACCTCTCTTCTGTGGGCCCTATCACTTGGATGACGCAGTCGTACAAAACCATAGATCCTATCATTTGAATCATCAAAGGAAAGAAAGACCTCATTGCCTCCTGAGGAGGAATAGTTTTCACGATTTAATCTTAGATCATCAAATGTAATCGTTGTTTCTGATAGTCCTGCCTCTCTGCATCTAATACATTTGCAGCTAAGATTTTGCTCATGTAAATTTTTATGTACAATCTGGCGCAAATTGCCAAGTTTTTGTCCTGCAATAATCTCTTCTTGCGATATTTCACGCTGAATACGCATTATTCTTACCCAACGTGGAACATTCTTTTTGATTTCAGTTAATACCGTAACAAGCTCTTCATCTGAATATGGCTTGTATTTTCCTTCAAGATAGTCATTGTAAAGTGGAGTGTTTTGCAATACTAGCGATGGATAAATCTTTAACATGTCTGGCTTGAAGCGTGAATCCGAAAAAAGCATCATAAAATCGGAAATGTCATCATTAGGTGTCATAGTTGGCAAACCAGGCATCATGTGGGCAACTATTTTGTATCCTGAATCTTTAGCAATCTGAAATGATTCTATCACATCATTTAGATCATGTCCACGGTTTACAATTTTGTAAATACTCTCATGCAGGCTTTGCACACCAATCTCAACTCTAGTGATTCCAAACTCTAACATTGAATCCACATGTTCTTTTTTGCAATAGTCTGGCTTTGTCTCAACTGTAAATCCTACATTTCTAATCATGGCATGTTCGTTGTTTTTCTTTGCATCTTCTAGTGTTAGAGAGTCAAAACCGTTTAGCGCATCATAGCAAGATTTTATGAAATTTTCTTGATATTGTTTTTGCATAAAAGGAAATGTTCCACCAACAATTACAAGCTCTAGCTTTGTTGCATCATGACCATAAACCAATAATTTCTCAAGCTTTGCCAGTATCTGCTTTTTTGGATCATATTGGCTCTCAATCGCAGTTATGGCTAGGGGTTCTTTGCCAGTATAGCTGTTTGGTGTATTGAATTCGATGCCTCCTGGGCAGTATGTACATCTGCCATGTGGACATGCATACGGCTTTGGCATTAATGCAATAACTGCAACACCAGATGCTGTCTTGACTGGCTTTTTTAACAAAACATTTTGCAATTTCATAAATTCTTTACCAGTAACTGTTGAAAGTATTTCATAATTTCTTGGAATTCTCTCAAGCGAGTATTTTGTGCAAATTTTCTTGATTTCGGATTTTACCTTCTTTTTTGTTGGCACCTGTATTAATAAGAGATTTTGCGAGATTTCAGAGCATGCTGTTGAGAATGTAGAATTATTTTCTGTCATTTTTGTAATGTAACTTCAGATACAAATTAAATAAATTGTATTCGTTTTAAGTTGGTTCTATACATAATTTGATCACGGGCAACTAGTTTTCAGACTTTGGTTGGCTACCTTCACGGTTTATCTCTTTTCTATACTCCATTTTTAGCCATATGGGAGTAATTATGGTAGTAGCTGCAACCATCAATACTATTGTTGAATAAACGTTTGATGCTAAAACTCCAGATGACAACCCAACGCCAGCAACAATAAGTCCAACCTCTCCTCTTGATATCATTCCTATACCAACTTTCATTCCTTGGGATCTGCTTTTTAGAAACATCCAAGCAGGAAGACCGCAACCAGCTAATTTTGTAACTATTGCAATGCCAATAATTATGCCACTCAGCATTAGAATTTCTAGATTTATACCTCTAAAATCGACGTGTGCCCCAATTATGGCAAAGAACAATGGTGCAAAAATTAGGCCGATTTTGTGTGTAAACACCTCTACTTTCTCAAATACCTTTGTTGTAGAAAGCGCCATTCCAACTGCAAACGCGCCAACTATTGGAGAAAGACCTATGGAACCGGCAAGAGCAGCAGCCCCAAAAAATGCAGCAGTTGCAATTCCTTCAACACTTCCCTTTGCTTTCCATAGATTGGGTGTTACTATTTTTGGGATAACTAGCACTGAAACTATTAGCATAACTGCAAAAAATCCTAATACCTGTAAGATAGTTATTGTAATGTCAACAACATCAATTTGATCTACGCTGCCTGCAAACGAGGTTACTACAGATAAAACAGCAATTGCAAGAATATCATCTACTATGGCAGCCCCAATTATCAATCTGGCTTCTGGAGATTTTAACTTGCCAAATTCTGATAGTACTTGAACCGATATTGCAATACTTGTAGCAGTTAGTGCAGTTGCAATTAACATAGATTGAAATGCATCAAATCCAAAAAACTGGAAAACCACCAGCCCTGCAAAAAATGGAACTATAACTCCCATAGTACCTACTGTAAAAGAAGCCTTTCCTCCTTTGAGAAATTCTTTTGGAGTCATCTCAAGGCCTGCCATAAACAAAATTACGATTGCGCCAATTTCGCCTAGAACCTTAATCTCATCATTTAGTTTGAGTAAAGGCTCTCCATTAAAGACAATAAGATGCCCTAAAGCAAAGGGACCTACGATCATTCCAGCTAATAATTCGCCAAGAACGATGGGAAGTTTTAATCTCAAGAAAAGCTCAGCGAACAGCTTTGCTGCTACAAGCAAGATTCCAACACCTATTATGGTTTGAATAAACTGTGTCTCTGCTGCCAAACTCTCCCCTTAGGTTTTAAAAGTAGTCATATAAGGTAATTATTAGCTAAAAATAATATCAAAGAGGTCTATTTGATTATGCAATTTTTTTCGAATTAACAAAAACGCCAGTTTTACTGATGATTTTTCCAATCTCTTGGCTTTGAAGCCTGTGTTTTTTTATAATTGAATTGATTTTACTGACTTCATCCTTTGGTGCAATTACACAAAATCCTACTCCCATGTTAAACGTCTTGTACATTTCATCGCTTTTTACTCCATTATTCTCAATTAACTGCATAATGGGTGGCGCTTGAGGCATGTTGAAAAGATCATAGCCTATTTTTTTTAGTCTAAGTAGCTTTGTAAAAGAGCCTCCTGTTATGTGGGCAAGACCATGGATCTTGCATTTTTTTAACATTTCTAAAACAGGCTTTACATAAATTTGAGTTGGAGTTAAAAGCACATTTCCAAGCTTGCCGACTCCTCTTATCTTGTCTTTTATTGAATATTTTGAAAGCAAAACCTTTCTTGCCAGCGAATAACCATTTGAGTGAAGACCACTACTGCTTATGCCAATTATGACATCGCCTCTAGTTATCGCGTTTCCAAGTATGGATTTTCTTGGTAGCACACCAACTACCATTCCTGACAGATCAAAGGAAAAACCCTTTCCAGAAAATAAATCAGGCATAATGGCCGTCTCTCCACCAACAATTGGAACCTGTGCCAGTTTTGCTCCCCTTACAAGCCCCTTTGTAATTTGTGCAAATATTTTTTCGTTATTTTTATTTGCTGCAATATAATCAACAAAGGAAATCGGTGTTGCGCCAATACAAATAATGTCATTTACGTTCATAGCAACACAATCTATTCCTATAGTGTCGTATTTCTTCATCATATTTGCAATCAATACTTTAGTTCCAACACCATCAGTATGCATTGCAAGCGTTATCTTGTCAGAAATTCTGACAATTCCTGCGTAATGACCAAAACCATGTTTTACTTTTACATTTTTTTGCAGATTGTGTGTTGATGCAATAATGCGGCCAATTTCTTTTTGACTTTTTTTTATATTTTGAACATTTACGCCTGCTTGCTTGTATGTTAGCGTCATAAATTAATGCTTAATTGTTTTCAATAAAAGAATTTGGATAATCCAATCTACATATACATGCCAGATAGTATTTTTCTGTGCTCGGAATAACTTTCTGAAAGCTCTTTAAAATCAGCTCCGATTTTCTCTTTTTCTCTAACAAGATCTGTTGTATCTATTTTTGTTCCATATGCCCTATTTACTGCATCAACTAGTGTAGCCGCTGCAAGAGGATCTGGCATTTTTTGATCTGCACGTACCAGTAACGCCACTCCCTTAATTTTTCGAAGCAAACACTCGTTAAGTAACCCACCAGGCATTCCAGTAATGAAGCCTCGAGGAATCATGTTGATGTCTCTATCTGCCATTATCCTACAAAGATCTTCTTCTGCTGCACAAAACACTTTGTTGTCATGTTCTTTCTCTGTTGCAACTCCATCAAGTATTGCTATTTCATTAGAGCCATTTTTTTCAGCCCAGTCAAGAATTGCCGAGACAATATTATACAGACCTTCCATTCTAAGTGTGATTTCACAAATTATTGCGCAAATTGTACCTTTTTTATTGGCATAAAATCGAAATGGATGTCTTAGCCTGCCTTGAATAAAAACAGTTGATGGCGGAAGATATTTTGATCTCATATATCCAATTTCTTCCATATGTAATTTTTCAATGATATATCCAACAGCTAACGAGCCTGCAAGACCTGCACCAACAAATCCTGCAAAAACTATAGGGCTGTTGTATCGTATTTTTTTTATTTGATAAACTTCGGCTTCAGGAAAACTATTACTTGACACCAATTACGTCAAATTTGTGCAGCCTAATTACTTTTCTGAATAAACAAGTTTAGCATGACTCTGCCTTTATCTGTAATGGAATAGATGACATTTGGCCCAACACTTTCCTTTTTTACAAAATTATAATCAACACATAGATGCAGATAGTTAAGAAATGATCTTTTCATTCTGATCTTTGACTTTGAGTAAAGATCTGAAAATGTCATAGGTGTGCTTTTAAGCTGATATAGTAACTTTAGCAAAGACAAGGTGCTATAGTCGCGTGCTCTGGCCTTTATCGCGTCAAGTACTTGCTCATCTCTTTTTATTATAAAATCCTCAAACTGATCGGCCACTTCTATTGGAATGTAGGTGAGTCTTGCTCTCATACGGTATGGTACCGTACTTTACTTTATTAATTGATGACTCGAGCTTTGTTACACTAGTCAGGTGATTTTTTTACACCTGTGCTAATCACACTATCGGTGTAATTTTGATTCCATCTGCTCTTATGGTGGGTACAATTGAAGGCAAAGATGCCCACTGCAAAACATTTTTTTCGTCATCTCCAACTGCAGAAATATTTTGTAACAGTAAAGGCAAGTTATGTACAATTCTAAATGATCTTCCAGGCGACTTGATTTTTCCATTTTCAATAATTCTTACGCCACTTCTGGCAGTACACGAAAAATCACCTTTGATTGGATTGACAGCATAAGTATACCAAAGGCGACCAATAAGTAAACCTCGTTTAGTTTCTTTGATGATCTCATCTCTACTCATTTTTCCTCCAGTTAGATGCAAATTATGTGGTGCTGACTGCGGTATTGGCTGCGAATCCCGACCCATGGGAGAACCTTCTCTGCTTGCATTTCCAGATGAGCCTTTTTCTTCTTTATAGGCATCAAACAAATCTGAATAAACATTTTTGAACACTCCGTTTTCAATCAATGGTCTGACTTGGGTAGCGACCCCTTCATCATCAAAGCTTTTACTACCTATTCCTTCTTTGGCATGCGGATCATCAAGTACGTTAAAACCATCTACTGCTATTTTGGAGCCAAGCATACCAGAAAAGCAGCTTCGCTTTTCTGAATATGTTTTTAGGTTAAAATTTGATGCAAAGACAAATGATAAAATCTCGCCAACAGAATATGGCTCAAAAATTATGGAATACTCCCCTTCATCACATCGTTGAGGATTTATTGAATCAACACACATGCTTTTTGCATCGTCACCAACAATATCAGGATCGAATGCATCAAGTGTCCTACAACTTGCATGTCCTATACCAGAAACTCCCATACTGCCAATATCAGAATCTGCATTAATTGTTCCTGCAATGTACGTTGCATCATCAGTACATCTTAACCCATTTGAATTTCCAAGCTCAAACTTTTCTGATACAATGTTTAACGAACCTGTAATACTAGTTACTTTCTTATCGGAAGCTGCGTTGATCATTTGCTGTGCAATATCAGCTGCCTTGTTACCAGAAATCTCAGCCAATCTTTTATCATAGAGTCTTTCAAGTGATTCTTTTTTTAATTGAAACGGCAGGGACTTCCAAAACATTTTGGGATTCTGAAACGACGCCAATCTTAGAGCTGAATCTACAATTGACGCAGGATTTTCTAAAATCGTACTCTCAGAGCCAAAAATCTTTTTTTGATGAATTATGCGTACTCCAAGTTTTTTCTCATAATTTTGTTTTACTTCGGCAATCTCGGAATCTGTGATTCTAATTGTTGTAATCTTGCTTTGGCAAAAAATAGCCTCGCATTCGTCAATTTTTATGCTTTTTGCATAAGATAGAACCGTATCAATTGATGACAACTAGTTTTTTCTTTGATTTTTGTATCTATATTTGTCGATTTTGACAAGCTCAAAATACGAACCAAACCTTGATGTGTCTTCTACGGAATCAAGTTCGCTTTCTGGTGGTTCTTGCTCAAAAGTTCTAAGTATATCATACGAAGTGTTTCTTTCTGCTGGGATTCTTCCTGCTTCTCTTATAAGATGCCTAATTTCTTTTGGCTTGAGAAGCTGGCCATGTTGTGCACCCGCCGATGTTGAAATAGACTCGTTGATTAGAGTTCCACCATAATCATTTGTCCCCCAACTTAGCAAAAGCTGGGAAAATTTTGGACCTTCTTTTACCCAAGACATCTGGATGTTGTTTATGTAATTATTTAGCATGATTCTTGCAATAGCATGCATTAGTAAAACATCTTTTGCACTTGCACCATTTCTTATTCCATCATGCAGCTTGTGTTTGTACATGGGGGCTTCATTTGCTATAAAGTCAAGCGGCACAAATTCTGTAAAACCTCCTGTTTCCTTCTGAATGTCACGTAACAAAGCAATGTGTTTTGTTCTATCTTCTGGAGTTTCCAAATGGCCAAACATAATAGTTGATGTTGATTTTATTCCAAGTTTATGTGCTGTTTTTATAACTTCAATCCAATCCTTGGCAGAAATTCTCCCAGGCGAAATTTTATTTCGTAAATCCTGATCTAAAATCTCAGCAGCGGTGCCAGGAAGTGTTCCTACTCCTGCTTCCTTTAATCTTAAAAGATATTCTTTTACTGAAACCTCTGATCTTGTGGCACCATACAGTACCTCTTCTGGAGAAAAGCCGTGTATGTGGATATCAGGAATTTCTTTTTTTATGTGCCTGCATATTTTTTCATAAAGCTTACCATCCATGTCTGGTGGCAAGCCTGCTTGGATGCAAACTTCGGTTGCACCATAACTATGTGCCTCTTTTGCACGCCTTACAATCTCTTCTGTTGGTAAAAAATAGCCTTCCTCTTCTCTAAAGTCTCGCGAAAACGCACAAAAACCGCACTGTTTTATGCAGACGTTTGTGAAATTTATGTTTCTATTAACAACATAAGTTACAATGTTTCCAACTTGTCTTCTTCGAAGCTCATCAGCTACCATGCCAACAAGATGAAAATCTAATCCATCTGCGTAAAATAGTCGTTCAGCCTCATTTGCACTAATTTCTTTTTCTGACAATGCTTTATCAAGCGTTGAAGAAATCAACGGATCTGCATTTTTTAAAAGCGAATCAATCTGAGAAACTATCATTTCCAATACTCTCTTTTTACAAAACCTTCGTCATCTTGAATTTCTGACATCTTGTCTCTAATCTTTGAATCAACAAATGAAAAAAATTCTGGATAAACAGGAAATCTTGCCTTTAGCTCAAAACCTTCTTTTTGACAATTTTCTTCAACATTTTGTATCCTGGGCCACAAAAATTCTGGATTTACATAGTCAGGTGTTAACGGAGATATTCCGCCCCAATCATTTATGCCGACAGAAAGAAAACTTTGATAAGATTTTGGTGAAAGATTTGGGGGAATTTGGATATTCATTTCAGGCATTATTATTCTTGTAAGTGCAACTATTCTTTTGAAGTAATTTTCGGCAACCGGTGGAAAATCAGACATGATTGTGTCGATTTTTGGTTGAAAATTTTGCAAAATAATTTCTTGGATATTGCCAAACCTATCATGAATTTTCTTTATTGCAAAAATAGACTCAATAATTTCATTTTCTGTTTCACCTATCCCGATAAGAATTCCAGTAGTCATTGGGATCCCAAGTTCTCCCGCGTTTTCAAGTACACGTAATCTCTCTTTTGGTTTTTTACTTGGGGCAAACTGATGTGGCATATTTTTTTCTAAAAACCGTTCACTTGAATTCTCAAGCATTAGCCCCACGCTGGAATTGGTTTTTCTAAGATCATTCATCTCATTTTTTGTTAGATTTCCGGCATTTGTATGAGGAAATAATCCATTTTCTAGGGCAATTTCCGAACAAGATACTAAATATTCTGCAGTACTTGAAAAGCCATTATCTTTTAGCCATTTTCTTGCACCATCATATCTTTCCTCTGGTCGTTCGCCTGTAACAAACAACGCTTCTACACATCTGTACTTTTTTGCAAGTAGTGCAAGCTGAACAACATCGTTTTTATTCATCATTGAAAGTTTTGGCTCTCCAGGTTCTGCTTTGTATGTACAGTAAGAACAAACGTCTCTGCAAAGATTCACGATATTAAAAAATACTTTTTTTGAAAAAGTAACAATGTTTTTCTTGTTTGTGTTTCTTAGTATTTGAGCTGTATTGAAAAGTTCTGCTGGATTACATCGTGAAATATTAAAAACATCAATTGCATCTTGGAATGTTATTTTTTTGCCTTCAAGAACATGATTTAATATTTCACAATTTAAAATGAGATTACTCAACGACTCAATAGCTCGACTTGAAGTATTTATTCTTGTATCAGTTCTATTGTGGTCTTTCTTCAAGTATTAAGGTAAAGTCAGAAACGCGTCCATCACGCAAAACTTGTAAGACCATACTATCTCCAACTGTTTTTTCTCGCTGAAGATGAACCAAAATATCATCTATTTTTCTGACCTCTTTTCTATCAACTGACACAATTATGTCTCCTCCTATCTGATAACTTACACCGTCTACTTCAACAGTTTCACTAGACCCATGAATGCCAGCTTTGTCTGCTGGGCTATCTTCAACTACAGTAATTACTAGGAATCCTTTTGCCTCATCTAGACCAAGAACATTTGCAAGATCAGGATCGATGTCTCTTCCTGCAATTCCCATCCATGGATGATGATATGCGCCTTCAAAAATTAACTGTGGAACAATTTTTGAAATCGTTCTTGCTGGAACTGCAAAGCCCACACCTGAAAACTCGCCAGTTGCTGACTGGATTGCTGTGTTTATTCCAACAACCTCGCCTCTCATGTTTAACAGCGGTCCACCCGAATTTCCTGGATTTATTGCCGCATCGGTTTGTATGACGTCTGGAATTGAAAAAGCAGACTCTTGAGAAGGCAAAACCCTTCCAAGCTGGCTTACTATTCCGGCAGTCATAGAGCCAGAAAGACCAAATGGATTGCCAATCGCAGCTACTGACTCTCCAACCTTGAGACTAGAAGAATCACCAATAGATAACGGATGCATTAAAGATGGATCAGCTTCTACCTTGATTACTGCTATATCAGTAAAACGATCTACTCCAACAATTTGTGCCTTATAGGAACTGCCATCAAGAAATGTTACAGTTATTTTTTGAGAATCCTGAACCACATGTGCATTGGTAATTAGATTGCCTTTTGCATCATAAACAAAGCCTGAACCTACTCCGCTCCTACCAGAACCTTCAGCTCTGTCCACAGTTACTCTTACAACCCCTGATTCGGCTTGTTCAAATAACTGTGTTAAGGTTAAATCATTTTTTGTAGCAATCGGTGTGACCTGTCCAACCGTACTTGCATCATGACCATTTGTAACAATTATTTCTGGCTGTAAATTTTTTGCTGGACCTAACAATACAAAAGCAAATACGATTAAGACTACAGCAGCACCAAGCGCACTGCCTGCTATAAGCGATGATTTATCCAATTTGACTACAGTTTATGAGGTTCATCTATAATTCTTACTACACACTAATAGAGTCTTGGATTTGATCTTTCATAGCATACTCTCTGCCACGCCATGAGACAGCACTCTTACTCTTTGCTTGTAATATGCCGCTCAAAAAGCCACACACTACAATAAAGCTGCCAACAGGCCAAAACAGTGCATATTTTTGTCTAATCTGCAGGCCTTTTGTTTCTACCAGTGCTGCAGCATAAATCAGAATCGAGGCAAGAAAAGAAACAGCAAACAAAAGCTGCAAAGATGCAGCTGAATCAAAAAATATTGCAGAATAAATCAAAAATGGAAACGGCATAAAAAGTAAAAACAGGATTGCAAAAAATATTCCAACTGCAATGCCTTGTGTTTGTAGATAAAGAGGGATTATGAGTCGCTTTAGTGCATTCCAGAGAGTATCAAAATCTCTTGCCCAAACAGCCTCGACAAGATGCTCACCTCTTGCCATCCGCATCCTAAATCCTGCTTCTTTTACCTTTTTTCCCAATGCCCCATCTTCGATAAGCTCAGATTTTACTCCCTCATGAGTTCCAACAGATCTGTACGTTTCGTTTTTAATTAAATAAAAGCTACCAAAAAAATAGCCTGTTTTTTTTGTAGGATCATTTACACGCAAAGCAGAAAATCTAGTATGCAAAAATGTCGAAATTGCTGGAAGTGTAATTTTTGTCCATCTATCAAGACATAACATTTTTGGAATAACAGTCAGTGCGTCAAGATTCAAAGACAATAGATGCGATACAGCAAGAGATAGGACGTTTTGGGAATGTTTTGTATCTGAATCCGTGAAAAGTAACAACTGCCCTGTTGCCTTTTTGTATCCTTCTACACAAGCCCAGTTTTTTCCAATCCACCCGTCTGGCTTTTTCCTTGCAGATACGTATACAATCTTGGAGCTTTTTTGTGCATACTGCCTGATTATGTCTGGTGTTGAATCATCAGACGAGTCATTGATTGCAATTATCTCGTAATTTTCATAGTCTTGATCCAAAAGCGAATCAAGACATTTCGCAATGAACTTTTCCTCATTTCTTGCAGGCAAGATTATTGACACTTTGGGATTTTCATGCTGTTTTTTTTCAAATCTATCAAGATATGGCGTATCTCTAAAAGTAAGCAACATGGTACGAATAAAAATAATCCAGGTAAGTGAAACAGCAACAAAAATTGCTACAAATATGTAGTTGAAAATATCAAAAACTAAATTCAAAAACTATCGCTCTGCTTCTTGTTTTATGCTTTCAAGGGCTTGATCTGTTCCATTTTTGATGTGTTTTTTTACCATGCCAGTAAACATGCCCATCAGTCCTGACAGTTTTATGTCCCATGTAACTTCGACTTCGGTTGTATCTTCGACTGGAATCAGCTCAATTGTCTTTGTTCCATCTATGATTCCTTTAGTGAATGTTGCTTGAATCTTTGTTTTTGGTTCTAAAATTACTTCTTGCATGCATTTTGAATCCTTAAACGCAATTGTTATCTCTCTTGTTACTTTGTTTTCTTCCTTTGAGATGTTTTTGATTTCTTTTGTTCCTTTCCAAAACTTTGGCTCATTATCTAAATCAGAAACGACACTCCATACTTTATCTACAGAAGCGTTGATACGTATTGAAGACTGAATTACTGTCATATAGACAATTTTTTGTTGCTAAAATATGGAGTTTTTGTTTTGCTATATTATAATTCAGCTAAGTTTTATGTGTAGCCAGAGTCCACAAAGCTGAATTTATGGCTGAAATTTTTGCAACAAATGGTTCATCTGCAGAAGCGATTATGACCACATCTCCTTCTTGTGGGCCAAGTTTTTTTATCAAGTTATTCATCGTTACACGATCATCAAATAGCATATCGGATTTGCCTGTAGGAAACACAAACTGATTATTTTTGTAAACTAGTGTTGTAGCCCCAGAGGCACCATATAATATAGCATAATCACGCTGCTGCATCCCATTTCCTATGGCTTTAGAATATTTTTTTAAAATAACAGCATGATTATGTCGTGCTGGGGAAATCTCACATTTTTTTACAATACATTCAGAAGAAATAATCTCAAGAAATTTTTTAACAAATAAAGCGCCTTTTTTGGTAAGTAGCGTTCCAGCCTTTATTGATTCTACAAGTCCAGCTTCTTTTAGATGAGAAATTAGTGTCTTGATTGCACCTTCACCCAAATGCAATTCGTTACAAAAAATCGCACGACTGACATATCTTTGCCTTGACAAAAGTTGCAAGGCCATGAAAACATGTGGCGCACTAAAGGTTAAGACCTTGCTTGAGCCTTTTCGAGTGACAATATTTTGTAAAGTTTTGATATGTTGTTGCAATGTGTTACTGATGATTTCATTCTATTTTATATCTTGTAAAACTGATAAATCGAGGTTTGATTTTTACGCAAAAATATTTACTTGTCTGAATTTAACATATGCCCTTGGATGAATATCTTCGAGTAACAATCTCAAAAAAAATTTCAGAAATACTTCCAGTAATTCTTAAAAGAGTAAAAGAAAAGCCGTTTGATAAAACAGTTTTGAGCTATCAAAATCATACAGATTTTGTCTATGGCGAGATAATTGGTTTTTTAAACGGATATCTGGCAGGAATTGTAACTACGCTTTACGGCATAAATCTAGAGCCGGGAATTTTTGATGAAATACATCAAATAACAGAAAATCATGCACAGGAAATAAGAAACAATATTTCCAAAATGAATCTGTCATAACGGCTGTTTTTGCGAAATTGATTTTAAATGGACAAGTAAAGTGTTCATTATGTCAATAACTTATGATGACTTTGCAAAGTTGGATATTCGCATAGCCAAAATCATATCTGTAGAAAAAATTCCAGGGAAAACAAAGATAGTAAAAGGAGTTATAGATATTGGCTCAGAAAAGCGTGAGCTAATAATTGGCGGTGCAGACTTTTACCAGCCAGAAGAGCTTGTAGGAAAAACTGTTGTTGCTGTAATTAATCTTGAATCTAAAAAAATTGCAGGCATTGAATCAAACGCAATGCTTCTTGCAGCAGATGTAAATGACAAGCCATTTTGGCTTACAGTTATTGATGACGTACCGCTTGGAACAAAAATAAAATAGTCTTACTCGTAAATCATCAAGCTTTTTTCTTCTAAAAGCGCATGAAGATTATTGACGGATCTATAAACATCTGGCTCTTTTTTTGCACCAGTACAAACTAGCTTTCCTGATGAAAACAACAAGATTACCGTTTTTGGATCAAGCATTCTATGTATCAATCCAGGAAACTGTTCTGGCTCATACATACTTCTTGGCAGAGTTCTTGCTGCCTGCTCAAGATGGATTTTCCCGCCAAGATTAATCGATGCTACAATATTTTGTATTTCTACAACTGCATCTTTTTTTATCTTAATTCCGCCCTTTCTTAATCTCTGAACAACTGTCTGTACTGCCTTTCTTGACATCTCCTCTGACTTTGCGCCAGTGCAAACCATCTTGCCTGATGTGAAAATCAGCGTAGCTGTCTTTGGACTCTTTAATCTAAAGACAAGACCTGGAAATTGATCAGGATGATATTCAACATCAGGAAATGTACGAGTAATTTCATTTAGGTCCATCTTCTGGTCAACAGAGGCAGAGGCTACCACATTTTCAATGCTCACGACAGGTTTAGTTTGAGGCATATTCTCCTAGCTAGTCTCCGTCGACTATAACAAAACCACTCACTAAATATTTACTATGCAGTACAATTTTTTGATATTCTACATTTGGCATACACTTGTTCGTGACAAATCGTACTTGCAAGCCAGAAAATAACGAATGATTTAATTTAGAAATTCTAACGCTTTGTCTAATGGATTTTGCAAATTTTGATATTGATCAAATTTTTGGTATGGGTGATGATACAAATCCGTTACTGTGGTTGATCTGGATAATCCCTATTGTTGTTTTCATGTTTTATGGTCAAAGAATACAATTACAGGTAACATCAGGTGATATCAAAAAAAATATTGAAAAGCTAAAACAACTAAAAGAAGAATCAAGAAAAGAGCTAATCGATTATATCAAAAAAGAACTAAAACCAAAATCTGATCCAACTGAAAAGCTGGAC
>VHBM01000017.1 GCA_016871975.1 Nitrososphaerota archaeon
TCAGGAAAATAAAGCCATTTTGTGAGATTTACGAATCAGAGATTGTGTTTTATGCTTTTACTAACGAGATTCCTTTTCAATCAGAACAATGTCCTCATATGAATGAGGGAATACGAACTGAGATTCGCGAATTTCTCAATTCTTTAGAAAATCAACATTTTGGAATTAAAAATAATTTGTATAAATCAATTCTTCGAATATCGCAAATTGTTAAAGATTCAAACTCTAGCCAAAAACAACTATGTATGAATTGTGGTAACGAATGTACTGGAAAAATTTGTTCTGTATGTAACCTGCTTTTGATGTTAAAAGAAAAACAAGCCTAATGCAAATATAACATTTAGGTTAACAATATTATGGTAGTAGGTAGGATCGGGGCGCTAGCCGTGCCCTATTCTGAAACCGGCTACATGCAGAGATCAGTAACTGCTGGGTAAATCTCTAGACAGATAGTACTCGCTTAGTAGGCTGAAATGAAATCACGCCGAGGCGGGTGGATGTAGGACTGGGATTGTCCGAAGGGATGGTTCCTAAGACCCAACCATCGAAAGGGATGAGGTCCGGGAGGGAGCAATCCTAAGATGGAACATTCACGCTTCCTCGTCAACGTGGCGGATCTTGCTTACTTTGAAATGGGACTATCAGTTTAGACTGGAACTAGCAGAGCTACTACCTAAATAACTTGTATAGCACATTTTGAATGATTTGATATCATTTGGTGAAAAACGTAGTTATGAAGATTTTAAAAAACAAATACCACCAGTGGTTCTTCCCCTCTGTGATTCTCTTAGAGATTTTTGTTTCTCGTTAGGAAAAAACGTTATAGAAGATATACGAATGCATAGAATTGTATTTTGTAAATCAATGACATTTAGATGGTTTATAGATATAGAACCACAAGAAGAATCAATTAAAATAAAAATACAAAAAGATAGAAAGGGACCTCAAGAAATATTACTGATTAAAACTGATAAAGATGTTGAATGTGTAAAAGAGTTAATTCAAAGTGCCTATAATACAATTCATTAATACAAAACTTCAAATTTTGAAAACTCTTCTTTATATTTTTCATTTCTAATTTCAACATCTTCCACTCTTGCATTAGCTGGACCTGCATGACACCATTCAACTAGAGAACTTACATCTAGGTCCTCACCTTCTAGAATAGCTTCAACTCTGCCATCTTTGAGGTTTTTTACACACCCAAAAACATTTTTCTTTTTTGCCATTACTTTTAGGGCTTGTCTAAAAAAAACTCCCTGAACCTTACCTTTTACAAAAAGATGTACTCTTTGTTTTGACATTTAAAAATTTGAATTAGCTCGGTGTTAATCAAGTTTAGGTCAATATATTAAAGATCAACTGGTTCTTTCTTTTATTCGTGCTCTACCAGTTTTTCTTGCAGCTATACTTCCTACTTTAGCTCCAGGCGGGGTATCTCGTGCAACTGTAGAGCTCTGTCCAACATGTTGATGTCTTCCACCACCATGCGGATGAACATATGCAGCTTGAGCCACACCCCTTACAATAGGATATTTTCTTCCCTTGGATCTGAATTTTCTCCATTTCGTACCAGCCCTCATTAAAGGCCTTTCTGTTATACCTCCTCCTGCTAGTGTTCCTATCATAGCTCTATTTTTTGGATTTAGTGTTGTAAATTTGCCAGAAGGAAGTTTTACCGTAACACCGTCAGATCCATGTGAAAATACAGTAGCATAGTTTCCCGCTGACTTTGCAATTGTACCACCATCACCAAAGTGCTTTTCTAAATCACAGACAATTGTTCCATCAGGTATATTTTGAATACTAATTATATTTCCATTAGTAATATCTGCATTAAGACCGATTTGGATTGTGGAGCCAACTTTGGTGCCAATAACTGCTGGCATATAACATATTGAACCATTTTCAAATCTAACCTTAGCCAACGGGGCTTCTCTGCCACGTTCATGAATTAAATCTATTATTTTTCCCTCATGTTGTTCTGATAATGCAAATGAGGGATATTTTGCTGGTGCCAATTTTCCAATAGTGGTGGCTCTAAATTGCCTCCCTCCACGGCCACGTCGTCTAACTAATGGTCTTTTACCCAAGTTGATGGGTTGTATTTTTAATGACGATTTTAAGCTTATGATCGATTATACAGTTTTGTTAAAATTCTAACGCCAAAGATATAAAACATAGATGGAGAAAATTTAGCTATGAGCCAGAATGTTCTAACGCTCAAGGTCTTGGAAGCGTATACCAGAGATGTTGGTAGAGGCGTAGCTAGAATCGATTATGATTCTATGGATGCATTAAATGCATCAACTGGCGATGTTATAGAAATTAAAGGCAAGCGAAGAACTGTTGCAAAATGTTTACCGCTTTATCCATCAGATGAGGGAAAAGGAATCATAAGAATAGATGGACTGGGACGAAATAATTCAGGTATTGCTATAGGCGATACTATAACTGTAAGAAAGATAAAAGCGGTTGCGGCTGAAAAAGTAGTTGTTGCACCACTAGAAGCAATCCCGCCAATTGACGAACGATATTTGGCTGATGCATTAGAAAGCGTGCCTTTAATCAAAGGCGATAATGTCATGGTGCCTTATTTTGGTGGAAGATTAACTTTTCAGGTAATTGGTGTTACACCTGCAGCTGATGCAGTTCTTGTCACACAAAAAACTGTATTCCATATAGCAGAAAAGGGAGAAACACTCAGAGGAGTGCCACAAGTAACGTATGAAGACATTGGGGGTCTTACTGATGAAATCAAAAAGGTGAGAGAAATGATTGAACTCCCCCTTAGACATCCAGAAATTTTTGAAAAGTTGGGAATTGAGGCACCTAAAGGAGTTTTATTATATGGACCCCCAGGGACGGGTAAAACATTACTAGCAAAGGCTGTAGCAAATGAAAGTAATGCACACTTCATTAGCATATCTGGTCCAGAAATTATGAGCAAGTTTTATGGTGAAAGTGAAGCGCGTTTAAGAGAGATTTTCAAAGAAGCCAGAGAGAAAGCTCCATCAATAATTTTTGTTGATGAAATTGATTCTATCGCACCAAAACGAGAGGAAGTTACTGGTGAAGTAGAAAGACGTGTTGTTTCGCAAATGCTCTCTTTGATGGATGGGCTTGAAGCCAGAGGAAAAGTGATTGTGATTTCAGCAACTAATAGACCAAATGCAATAGATCCTGCACTTAGAAGACCAGGCAGATTTGATAGAGAGATCGAAATCAAAGTTCCTGACAAAAAAGGTAGAAAGGATATTTTGATGATTCATACTCGAAATATGCCATTATCAGACGATGTTGATATAGAAAAATATGCTGCAATTACACATGGCTATGTAGGAGCAGACTTAGAATATCTATGTAAAGAAGCAGCTATGAAGTGTATAAGAAGACTATTACCCGAATTGAATCTTGAAGAAGAGAAAATTCCTTCTGAGACATTAGATAAACTTATTGTTAAGGGCGATGATTTCAACAAAGCTGCCATAGAAGTAACACCGTCTGGAATGCGCGAAGTATTCATTGAGAATCCAGATGTAAAATGGGACGATGTGGGTGGATTAGCTGAGGTTAAACGTGAATTGCAGGAAGCAGTAGAATGGCCAATGAAATATCCCACGTTATATGAAAAACTTGGGCATAAGATGCCGCGAGGAATATTATTACATGGCCCAAGTGGTACAGGAAAAACATTACTAGCAAAGGCTGTAGCAACAGAAAGTGAAGCAAATTTTGTTTCAGTAAGAGGTCCTGAGCTTCTATCAAAGTGGGTTGGTGAATCAGAACGAGGTATTCGGGAAATATTCAGAAGAGCACGACAAGCTTCACCGTGTGTGATATTCTTTGACGAGGTGGATTCCATTGCACCTATAAGAGGTGCTGGTGGCGAAACCGCAGTAACAGAAAGGGTGGTAAGCCAGCTATTAACTGAATTGGATGGTATGGAAAATTTACGTGGCGTAGTAGTTTTAGCGGCAACTAATAGAGCAGATATGATTGATCCTGCATTACTGAGACCTGGACGATTTGATAAAATAATTCAGATTCCTTTGCCTGACAAAGAAAGTAGAAAAAGTATTTTGAAAATTAATTCAAGAAACATTCCTATAATAATGGAACCAACTGATCCAGACTTTGTAAATTTTGATAAACTTTCAGAAATGACCGATGGTATGAGTGGGGCAGATGTAGCTGCTATAGCAAATACTGCAGTTTCGCTAGTAATACATCATTACCTTGATAAAACTCCTGATGAGAAAGAAGTTGAAAAAACAGCAGCAAATGCTAAAGTTACCATGAAACACTTTGAAGAAGCAGTAAAGAAAGTACGTGACCAAAAAGACTTAAAGATTGGTCAAAAAGTAGTCGCTTCCTACTATAGGTAGTTTTAATACAATAATTAAGATAATTCACCTAAATGTCAGAGTATAGAGGCTATAGTGGCATGTCTCTTACACTTTTGAAAGATTGCAAAGCAAAAGTAGGAGATTCGGTTAAGGTTACAGGTGAGTTAACATATACTGGCATTCTAATGCCACGTTATGAATACAATGATGATGAGCACATCGTTTTGAAGTTAAAAAGTGGTTATAATGTTGGAATAGAAATTAGCGAAATAAAAAAAATTGAAGTTCTTTCATTAAATGAAATAAAAAAAGAAACTCCTCAACCACTTCCAAAAAATGCGTCTCTCCCTAAAGTATTGCTTTTATCTACAGGTGGTACAATTGCAAGTAAGATAGATTATAGAACAGGTGGGGTAACTCCTGTATTAACAGCATCAGAACTTCATGCTACTATTCCCGAGTTATCTGAAATAGCTAACATCGATACTGAGGTTTTGTTTTCGGAATATTCAGAGAATTTACTACCACAGCATTGGAAGAAGATTGCTGAAAGATTAGATTCGTATGCAGAATCTGATTATAAGGGAATTGTTATTGCTCATGGAACAGATACGATGCAGTATACTGCCTCTTTTCTTTCATTTGCATTAGCTGGTTTTCCCATTCCTGTTGCTTTGGTTGGTTCACAAAGATCATCTGATAGACCTTCTTCAGATGCTGCATTAAATTTAGTTTCAGCAGTAAGATTTGTCGTAGAATGTAGTATTCGTGGTATCTTTGTAGTTATGCATCATAACGAAAGTGATGATCTTGTAGCTTGTCATCTTGGTACACGGGTAAGAAAAAATCATACAAGTAAAAGGAGTGCTTTTCAGACAATAGATGGAGATCCTGCTTTTCTTATTTTAGAAAAAAAAATACAAAAAAATTTAAACTATGAATATTTTAAAAATAAAACTTATAGTCCAAAAATAAATTATGATGCAAGCGTTATTTTAGTAAAATATTACCCGGGATGTGACCCCAAATTACTTGATACCATAATAGAATTAGGATACAAAGCAATAATTTTTGAAGGCACGGGTCTTGGACATATAGGAAAAACATTGTATGAAAGTGTGAAAAAGGCAAAAGAAAGAGGTTTGTTCTTAGGTATGACTTCACAGTGTATTGATGGTAGAGTCAGCATGACAGTGTACGAAAGTGGTAGAGATCTTCTCAATCTTGGAATTGTTCCGTTATCTAATATGATTCCTGAAACTGCATTAGTAAAGGCTATGTGGGCTCTTGGCAATACAAGAAATATTGATGATATGAAAAACTTGATGTTAGAAAGTATAGCCTCTGAAATAACAGGTTAGGTTTTAAAAAACAAATATTGCTAGAATCAATATGGCGGAGATAAATTTTGACAAGATTGGGTTAAAAGTTGGATTAGAAATTCATCAACAATTATCAACTAATAAAAAATTATTTTGTAGTTGCAACCCTTTAGAATCAGACGAATATACAACTAAATTTTCAAGAAAACTAAGAGCTACAAAAAGTGAATTAGGGGAATACGATCCTGCGGCATTATTTGAAAATAGAAAATCAAAAACCATAATATACTATGCAAATCCTCAGAGCAGTTGTCTTGTTGAACAGGACGATGAACCCCCTCATGAAATTGATACAGACGCAATCAACATTGCGTTAATAATTGCTTGTTCTCTAAAATCCAGTATTTTTAGTGAAATACATACTATGAGAAAGATTGTGGTAGATGGATCTAACACTTCAGGATTTCAGAGAACTATGCTTGTTGCTCAAGGTGGGTATCTCGATGTAGAAGGAAAACGGATAGGAGTACAATCTGTGTGTCTTGAAGAAGATGCTGCCAAACTTATCAAAGATGAGGAAAAAGAGAGATCATACAGTTTAGATCGCTTGGGCATACCTCTTGTAGAGATAGCTCTTGAACCTGTAGATGGTAGTCCATCTGAAATAAAAAAAATCGCACTTGCGTTAGGAAGATTACTACGCACAACAAAGAAGGTAACTAGAGGAATTGGGTCAATACGACAGGACATAAATATTTCAGTTAAAGGAGGCGGCATTGTAGAAGTAAAAGGGGTACAACAACTAGATCAATTAGAAAGAGTAATAGAATATGAGATAAAAAGACAGCACGGCTTAATTTTAATATCTGAGAGGCTAAAAAATCTCGAAAAAATTTCTAAAAATGATGTTGTTGATGTAACTGAGTATTTCAGATCATGTAATTCAAAAATAATAAAAAAAGCAATAGATGCTGGTGCTAGTATCAAGGCAATTAGAGTGAAAAGTTTTGCTGGCTTGTTTGCATATGAACCATATAGTGGAATTAGACTTGGAAGGGAATTAGGACAGATTGTTAGATTTTATGGAATTGGTGGAATTTTTCATTCAGATGAATTGCCAAACTATGGTATTGAAAATTCAGATATACAACGTTTACAAGAATTGCTTGAAAGTAACTCTAATGATGGTTTTATCATAATTGCAGGAGAAAATTCTAAGATTGATTTTGCTATTGATTCCATAATCAAACGAATTGAAGATGCAAAAAATGGTGTGCCTGCAGAAACAAGAGGCGCAATACCTACTGGTGAAACGGTATTTCTAAGACCACGACCAGGAGCTTCAAGAATGTATCCTGAAACAGATATTCCCTCTCTTGTTATAACTGATGAACAATTAAAACTTGCAAAATCTAATGTTCCAAAGTCATGGGATGAGTCATTGATTGACATTCAGGGAAAATATAGTCTTAATGCACAATTAGCAGAACAAATCTTTGATTCAGAATATCTTGAACTATTTGAAAAAATTTGTTTAGATAAACGTCAATCACCAAATTTTGTCGCATCAATACTATGTTCTACGATTACTAATCTTCAAAGACAAGGTTTGGATGCATTATTACTAAAACCAGAAGATATTTTGAAATCTTTTGAATTATTAGCAAATAACAAAATTACAAAAGAATCAATAGGGATAATTTTTGAAGTTATAATGTCTGGCAAAGCAAAATCAGTTGAAGAAGCAGTTGAGAAAACATCGATTACTAGTTTAGATGAATCTGAATTAAATATGATATTAGACAAAATTATTCATAATAACTCAAATATTATAATTCGTGATGGAGTTAGATCACTTGGACCTATGATGGGAATTGCTATGAGAGAATTACGTGGTAAAGCAGCTGGTGAACAAGTTAATTTATTATTAGAAAAAAAGATTCAAAAATTTTTATCTGACAAAAAATAAGAATTAAAAATATAATCAGATTATTGTGGTATTTTTGATTATTCTAATTTACGTCTGCCAGTGCCACGGCCCATGCTTACATATCGTCCTTTGGTGTCAGCTTTCTTTGTTTCTTTAATGTCACTCAACTTCACTTTTCTGGTTCCACGACCCATTGATACATATTCATTGCCTGCAGCTTCTTTCTGTTTTCGTTGATATTCCTTGAAGCTTTCTCCTGACCAGTTTTCTTTTTCATCGTCTGTTACTCTACGAGTTGTACCTCGTCCTCCTACTTTGACTACTTTACCCATGCATACGCTAGAAATTACTATGGTTTAAAGTTGTTTATTATTATAAAATGCGGGAAGTGGGATTTGAACCCACGAACTCCTAGGAGATAAGGACCTGAACCTTACGCCGTTGACCAGGCTTGGCAACTCCCGCATCGTAGAATTTAGGACTCTGGAATAAGTTTCTTTATTGTTTAGAAAGATACAAAAAGAAAAATTACCAAAAACATAGAGTTGGAGTTTAGAGAGATTTATTGTAGTGATTGTAAGAAAGTGTTAGGAAGATATAACGTAAAGTATTATTCTGATGCTAAAATTGCAGAATTACTGAAAATCAGTCATGAATCACACATACGTGATGGGCATAAAATAGACTTGAGAAAAACTAGAGATTAATTTTTAAATTAAAATTTCTGTTCTTTAATTATTTTTACTGCATCCATTAATTTTTCTATTCTCTTAATACGAGAATCATGTATAGCTAGATTCCATGGTTGTGAATAAAGTAGTATGTTTTTGCCAATGTTTGCAATTTGTTCAGCATTGATTGGCGAGTCATCAATATAGATGTCATAATTTAATTCTGCTTTTTTCTTACCATCTTCAACTGAGATGTATTTGTGATAAGTGATGTTTTGAGTTTTAAGCCAGCTTTTTACGTACGTGTTAGTTGAATGTTCCCTTGCTGTGACAATATCAACCGTGCCTAAGTTTGTTAGTTCACATACAGCACTAGACAATTTGTTTTCTGTTGGTGGAATTTGTTCCCATGATCTCCAACAGAGGGATAGCTCATTATCAAATTGATCTGGTTTTATAGCAAATTTTTTCCAAAAATCCCATTCTGTGATTTCATTTTTTGTAATAGTTTTTCTTCTATTATTGTTATAATGTAACCATGATTTGATTACGTCTGCTAATACGCCATCAACATCTAATGCAATTTTCATTATTACATAAGAATAGAATTGAATTAGTCAAAAGTTTTTCGAAGTTCATCTAAAAGGTTTTTTTGTTGTTTACTAAGTTTTTTCGGAATATTGACAACCAATCGCACGTATTGATCTCCTCGGCCCCTACCATGTTGACGAGGCAATCCTTTTCCTTTTAATTTGATTATGGTATTTGGCTGACTCCCTTCTTCAACTTGAATTTTTTCTGTTCCTTCTAATGTAGGAACTTCAATAGTTGTACCAACTGCTACATCTATCATATTTATTGGAAAATCATAAAAAGTATCTATTCCATCTCTTTTGAATTTTGGATGTGGTTTAACTTGTACTCGTACAATCAAGTCACCATTAATCCCCCCTGAAATTGATTCACCTTCTCCTTGAATTGTATAATCTCCGGTTTCTATGCCTGGTGGAATATCAAATTTGATATGTTTGATTCCTCTGGTTTTTCCTTTTCCTTTACAATTCTGGCATGGATTTTGTATGATTTTTCCTTCTCCGTTGCATGACTTACAGGGTTGAATGGTTACAAAAGTAGAAAATCCCATGTTACGAGACATTCGGATTTGGCCGTTGCCATTACATGTAGAACAAGTTGTTTTTGAGGTACCAGCTTTACATCCAGATCCTTTACACACTTCGCAATCCACATCTTTAGGTATCTCAATTTCCATTTTCTTGCCATGTAAGACATCTTCGAGTGTGATTGATGTCTCATATAGCAAATCTGCTCCTTTCTGTCTTCCAAAGCCACCAAATCCTCCCCCCCCTCTACCAAACATAGTTTCAAAAATTGAGTCAAATCCTCCACTTCTTCCAAATATATCACTGAAAATGTCACTGAAATCACCTCTTGCACCTTGGAAGATGTCTTCAGTACTGTATCTACCATCTACACCCGCATGGCCATATTGATCATAAATTTTCCTTTTTTCAGTGTCTGATAATACTGCATATGCTTCTGAAATTTCTTTAAAATGCTCTGCAGCTTCTGGTGATTTGTTTCTATCAGGATGAAATTTTAATGCTAATTTTCTATATTGTGATTTAACTTCATTCTCTGATGCCGATTTAGATACTCCTAATACTTCATAATAATCACGTTTGCTACTCATTTGACATTCCTAGTATTAGAATCGAAAGTATAAACTATCTAATTAAGGCCACAACATTTTACCTGATTCATAGAGAGTCGGGTCAAGGGTTCTTACCTTCACTTGTTTGCTCTTCTGCCCCAGCTTGTTGTTCAGCACCTGGTGGAGGAGTGGCCTTCTTGTATAATTCTGTAGTTATTTCGTTAACTATTGCTTTCAGAGAATCTAGTTTTGATTTTATTTGTTCTACATCTTTGTTAAGTACTTCTTTTAACTCTCTTATAGCATCAGTAATCTTGATTCCTTGTTCTTGAGATATTTTGTCTTTTAGATCATGATTAACTAGTTTTTCAGTAGTATAGATGAAGCTTTCCGCCTCATTTTTCAGATCAACGGATTCCTTTTTCTTCTTATCTTGATCAGAGAATTTTTCTGCATCTTGTTTTAGTTTTTCAATTTCATCTTTTGAGAGTTTAGAACGTGATTCAATTGTTATTTTCGCTTCTTTTTTAGTTCCAAGATCTTTTGCAGTTACATTGATAATTCCATTAGCATCAATATCAAATTTAACCTCGATTTGCGGAATGCCTCTTGGGGCAGGAGGAATATCTGTTAGATTGAAGCTTCCAAGTGAAATACAATCAGCTGCCATAGGTCGTTCTCCTTGGACGACATGAATTGTAACCGCAGTTTGATTATCTGCTGCTGTTGTGAAAATTTTACTTTTTGATGTTGGAATTGTTGTGTTTCTTTCAATTAGTGGTTCACGAACTCCTCCTAATGTTTCAATTCCAAGTGTTAGGGGAGTAACATCAAGTAAAACTATATCGCTTGTTACATCACCTGCTATAATTCCTGCTTGAATTGCTGCACCTAATGCAACTGCTTCCATAGGATCAACACCTGTCTCTGGTTCTTTTCCAATTACAGAGGCAACAAACTTTCTTACTAGTGGAATTCTAGTAGGACCTCCAATTAATACAATTTTTGAAATTTCTGATTTTGCAAGTTTTGCGTCTTCTAATGCTTTTTCAACTGACGGTCTACATTTTTCTACGATTGGATTAATCAATTCTTCAAGTTTGGCCCTAGTTAATTGAAGATCTAAATTTTTTGGACCAGATGATTGATCATGTGATATAAATGGTAAATTAATTTCAGTTTCCATAACAGAGGATAATTCAATTTTTGCTTTTTCTGATGCTTCTCTAATTCTAGTCATTGCTACATTGTCTTTTGTTAGGTCAACGCCTGTTTTTTTCCTAAAATCATTAACAACATAATCTATGATTACTTTATCCATGTCTGTTCCTCCAAGTTGTGTATCACCAGAAGTACTCATCACCTCAAATACTCCACCCCCCATTTCCATAATAGTAACATCAAGTGTTCCTCCTCCAAAATCAAACACGAGTATCTTCATGTCTTCTTTTGATTTATCTAAACCAAAGGCTAATGCCGCAGCAGTTGGTTCATTAATAATTCTCACAACATCTAATCCCGCTATTGTGCCTGCATCCTTTGTAGCTTGACGTTGATTATCGTCAAAATATGCAGGTACTGTAATAACAGCTTTTTCGATTTTTTCTCCAATAAATGCTTCAGAATCTCTTTTAATTTTTTGTAAAATAAATGCGGAGATCTGTTGTGGTTTATACTCTTTGTCTTGTATTTTGAAAACATGGTTTGTCCCCATCTTTCTTTTTGCCGCAACTATTGTATTGTCAGGGTTTGTGATGGTTTGTCGTCGTGCTGGTTCGCCTACTAAAAGTTCACCAGTTTTGGTAAATGCTACATAAGATGGAAACGCTTTACCGCCTATTGATGTACCTTCAGCAGCTGAAATTATAGTTGGTTTGCCCCCCATCATGACTGCAGCGGCAGAATTACTGGTGCCTAGATCAATTCCAATTATTTTAGCCATTTTCTTCACCGTCTAGTTTTACAAATTTAGGTTTTTTTGATATCTCTACTATTGCTGGTCTGATTATTCTGTTATGAGAAATATATCCCTTCCTGACTTCTTTTGTAATAGTGTCTTCATCTATGGTCTCATCTTCTATTATTGATATTGCTTCATGTAAGTTTGGATTGAAAATTTCTCCAAGTGCATCTATAGGAACTATGTCATATTGTTCTAGGAGTGAATTCATGTTTCTTAAGATCCCTTCTAAACCTTCAACATTTATTTTTTCATTGGCTAAAACATTTTTTGCACGTACTAGATCATCATAAATTTGTAAAAAACTCACCATAAATTTATCAATTTTTATGTTAACATTATTTTCTATGTCTGATTTTGTTTTTCGTTCTAGATTCTGATAGTCAGCTAGCGAACGTTTCAGTCGTTCTTCACAAATAGTAAGATTTTTCTTCTCTTTATCTAATAACATTTTTAATTCATCCATAGATGATTCGTAAGATTTCAGTTTAGTCATGTTTGTTGAATTCTTGAGTTTTTCTGTTAGTGTAGTTTGTGATTCGTTTGCTTCATCAAAGTTCAGATCAACTGGCGCATTTTCATCATTGTTCATAATCTAACCAACAGCTTTTTTTGCTAAATTTTATCCTATTGTATGATTTCACACAACGGGTTTGTTTTTATTATGATGATTTCAGCATCTTTTTTGTTTTTCTTTAGATTTTCGAAATCAAGTTTTGAACATGCTACAATTATTGTTGTTTTGTCATTATGAAAGATATCCAAGTTTGGACCTTCATGTGTTTCCACATCGCCTATGTAATCTCGCAATCTAGATATTAAATTCTGTAGCATTTCTATCTTATCTCCTCTCATTTCATGTTGATCTATTGTCCAAGACAATACAATTTTTGTTCTGCTAGCTTTAAGATCATTTTTTTTAAGAGTCGTTCGAATTTCGTCTATCAAACGCTTGATGTATCCATCTATTCCTTTTATGCTTCCATTAATAAGATACATGAGAGTGTTTGCGCCTTCAAAAGATGAACCTAATGATTTAAGATCATATAATCCACTGATCATATCATCTAAGAAAAGATTCTGATAATCATCAGAAATAAGATCAGATTTAGTAGAATCCTGAGCAAATTTACATACTTCAAGAACACTACATAATGCTGAAAATCTAGAAAGTGTATTTATTGCATGAAAATGTTCTGCAGATGGAATTGCCACGAATTTTTTTTCTTTTTTACCGCCTGCCAATAAATCTGCGAGCTTAGAATCCTGCTTGCTATTATAGGAACCAATAACATTTGGAGGTTGAGTGATAACACCAATTGGATAGTAAAAATATGAAATGGATTTTCCAACCTCAAATCCTGTAACATGTTCTAATAAGGAGATGTTTTCGTTATTTCCACCAAAACCTGTAGGAAGATTGTTAATAACAGAACTGCCCTTTTTTAATGTAGAAGTAGCATCTTTGAATTTGGAATGAATTTCAGTTTTTGTATCTTGTCCTGTTTTTCGTATTCTTGGTGCAAAAAATAGGTATTCTGCTTTGGAAATTGCTACATCAATTGGTTCCATTGAGAGCAATGGTTCATCCTCTTTTAGAGAAGAGACATTTGGATAGGTTTTTGCTATTTCTGCCTTTAGTGATATGGCCGACGGAGTAGATTCGTCTATTATATGAACATCTGCGCCTTTTATGGCCATTTGGCACGCTAGCGCATATCCTTCTGTACTTAAACCATAGAATACAACCTTTGTGGTACTCACTTCATCTGAGCTAGGAATTAAGACCAAGAAAAACTTATTGCACTTTCCAATTCAATCAAAATACTTGAAAATTTGGTTTGATATCCTTACTCCAAAGCAGCTCTTGTTTTTTGAACCTATGATAATTAGGTTAAAAAAAGATCATACTGTGATATGTACATCACGTAAATATAGAGAAGTAACACATCTTGCAAAAATTCGGCGATTAAAAGTGATTATAGCTGGAAGGCATGGCGGAGCCGAAAGGTATGGGAAGCTAAATGCAAGCATTAGTAGAATGAATAAGCTTTCCAGAGTCATAAAAGAAAAATCACCTGATGTTTTGATTAGTTTTTGTTCGCCTGAAGCAGCAAGAATTGCATTTGGTTTTAATATAAAACACATAGCTTTCCAAGATTCGCCACACGCAGAGGCTGTTATGCGGTTAACGATACCACTCATACAGAAACTACTAATTCCATGGATTATACCAAAAAAAGAATTTACTAAATTTGGAATTGATGAGAAGAATGTTATTACCTATAAAGCAATTGATGCTGCAGTAATTGCAAAAAGAAAGACTGGCAAGAGCTATCCAGTATTAAACAGAAAGAAAAAAACCATACTAATACGAGTTGAAGAGGAACAAGCTGCGTATTCCTCAAAAAATAGCCGGATTATCTCTATCATAAAAACAATAAGTGAAGAATTTAAGGATAGCAATATAGTTGTGCTTGGAAGATATTCTTCTCAAATTAAATTGCTAAAAAAACAATTTAGAAAAAGAGTTACAGTATTGAACAAAGTTGTTGACGGAAAAAAGATATTGAAAAATTGTAATGTTTTTGTTGGTTCTGGGGGAACTATGACTGCAGAATCCGCATTATTAGGGGTACCAACAATTTCTTATAATGCAGTACCAAATTTTATAGAAAAATACCTAGTTCTAAAAAAACTAGTAGTACGGGAAAACTCTCCTAAACGTATAGTGTTGATTATTAAAAAATTCCTTAAAAATACAGATAAGGAAACAAAACTGAGAGCAAAAAAAATGCTAACACAAATGGAAGATCCTTATCAAAAACTTGTTAAGATAATTAATTGTCTTTAGCTAAACATTTACTCTTCTGTTTTATATTTAAAGCAGCTTAAATAGAAAATAACATTAAGGGAATCAAAATTTAAGTCGTCGTCCGGAGCCCGGTAGAGGAAAACATTCCGCCGAGTGTAGTGGTCAAGCATAGGGGCCTTTGGAGCCCTTGACCCCAGTTCGAATCTGGGCCGGGCTACTTTTATTATTCAAATCAATTATAACAATTAGAAATCTAATCTTGTCAGTAATCTTGTGGCAATTGAAAACAATCCTACTGCAAGTATTATTAGGACAAACATTTCAGTTATTATAAAGTTAGAAAAAGTACCAAAAAATCCAGCTCTAATAATGTCTACCAAATATGTTAGAGGGTTAATGTAAAAGGCAGTTGCTAGTGGTTCTGGTGTACCTGATACGGGATAAAAAGCGGTACTTACAAATGCAAAAAACAAAAATACTGTGTTTATGATCACGTTAAATCCTTCACTTGAACGTAGTCTTGTAGAAATTATTGATGCAATAGAACCAAACAATATTGAGCCAAATATTGAGGCAAATATGAGTATTGGAAGTGTAAATGCACTAAATTCAATTGAATCAAAAAATATTGGATAACCAACAAATGCAATAATTGCAGCACTTAGCATGCCAACAATTCCTATTGTACAAATGTTACTTAGTATGTAATCGGTTCTTGTGAATGGGCCTGCCATTATCTGTTCAAACATCCCATGACGTCGATCGTTCCAGATTATTATTCCTGATATGAGAGTGCTATTCATAATGTTAAAGCCGATCATTCCAGTAGCCAAATACGTTGGATAATCAAGTTTGGTGTTTTCAAAGGGAACATCATCAATCAAAGAAGTATAAGCAAAACCAGCCACAAAAATATAGATTAATGGAAATATTATTTGCCATATTAAAAATCCGGGATTAATTGATATTGTGATATTTCTGTTTACTAATCTAAGAACTGGATGCATTTGAATCATTAACTGCTTTAATGAAAATTTCTTCTAGATTCGTTGGCATGGCAGATAGATCTTCGATTATAATGTTGTTTTTATTTAATAATTGTAAAACTTGCATTAATACAAGTTCAGATTTGTTAGAGTTAATTGTTATGTTTGTGCCAGAATTGAAGTCGATTTTACAATCTTGTATTCCTGATAATAGCTTAAGCAGGTTTTGTTGGATTCCTGCCATGTGAATTTTTATAGTTTTTTCATTACCAAATCGATTTTTCAATTCATCTGGAGAATCTACTGCTATGATTTTTCCTTTATTAATAATAGCAATTTTGTCACACAGATACTCTGCTTCTGTTAATACATGCGTTGTGTAGAATATTGTCAGTCCTGTTTTTACCTTGTTTTTTAAAAAATCCAATAATTTCCTTCTTGCAGAAGGATCTAGACCAATAGTTGGTTCATCTAAAAACAACAATTCCATCTCATGCATAAATTCACGTGCGACTTGAACGCGTCTTCTTTGACCAATTGATAGATCTTCGTTTTTCTTTTTTCGTATTTCTTGTAGATCAAATGATTCTATTAGTTCTTCAACTTTATCTTTTCTTTGTTTTCGATCAACGTTCCACATCATGCCATATTTTTCAAGTGATTTTTCAACCGTCAGTGTTGGTTCATAGCTAGGTTGTTGTAATACTACACCTATTCGATTTCGAACTTTTAATGGGTGTTTTATTGCATTTATTCCTAGAATGGTTACAGAACCACTTGTTGGCTGAACAAGTGTTGTCAAAAGTTTTATTGTTGTAGATTTCCCTGCACCGTTAGGACCTAAAAATCCAAACACTTGCCCCGATTTAACATCTAAATCAATTCCGTCTACAGCAATTACATTATCATATGATTTAGAAAGCAGGTTGGTGACTATACAGGACACTATTCGATCACTCCCCCTATCCACTAATTAGTCTAATGAAATTTTTATTAATGTAGTACATTAAGAGTCTCTAACTTGTCTGAGTTTGATGCACTTTTAGGTAAACTATTAGAACAAAAACCTGAACTTTCGCGAAGTGATGTTGAGGAGAAAATAAAACAAAAAAAAGAAAAGATAGGTGCAGGTTATTTGACAGATCAGGGAGCACTTTTTCTAATTGCTGCTGATCTTGGAGTAATGTTAGAACAGCCAGCCAAAGTGGAAATTGGAATAAAGGACCTTCATGTAGGAACAAAGGAAGTAACTTTAGATACACGTGTGCTCAGCATTTCTCCTTCAAAACAGTTTTCTCGTAAAGATGGAACCATGTTCTTTCTTAGAACTATGACTGTCTATGATGCTGATTCTTCTACCAGTGTTAAGCTTTGGGATGAAAAAGCCAATCTGCCAATAATTAATGAGCTAAAACCTGGAGATCTAGTAAAGATAGTAAAAGCTTATGTGAAATCTGATCTAAATGGAACTCCAACACTTAACATAGGTTCAGGTTCTGACATACAAATAATCAATAAACAGACTAACATTCCATCACTAGAATCAATAACTAGAGACGTAAGTTCGCTAAAGGAAAATGAGAGGGACATTGTTGTATCTGGAAAAATAGATGGTAACATAAGTACGATGGAGTATACAAACTCTCAAGGACAGCCACAAAAAGCGTTAAGACTTAGATTGAAAGGAAGTGATGGTAGTTTTGTTAGAGTGGTTTTATGGGGAAAAGATGAAGCATCGTTACCAAAAATGATTCCTCCTAATGCAAAGGTTAGATTGCTAGGTGTTAAAACAAAAGTAGGAAACCAAGGTATCGAATTACATGGAAACGATGCAACTGTCATCCAAATAGAAGGTAAAAAGGAAATTGAACCTGTTGTTGGCAGGATAATTTCAATTGCAAAAAGTGAATCAGGCAATAATCTAGTTCTTATCGTAGATAAAAACAGGAATGTTTTCAAGATTTTTGATCAATCAAATATTATTGATTCCTATACTGAAAACGAGATAATAGAATTAATGCCATCAAAAGTAATTGGAAGTTCAGTTACATTAGACAAAGATTCTTTTGCCAGAAAAACTGAATCTGAAAAAATTCCTTCTTTGTCTGAGGTTAGAACAAAGATTTCTGATATAAAATCTGATAATGAATATTGTGTTGAAGCAATTATCTTAAAAGAACCACAAAGACGCCAAGTTCAAACAAAAAGTGGCGAAACCATTTCATTATCTGAAATGTTTGTAGAAGATGATAGCGGGCAAATGTGGGTTAAGGGTTGGCGAAACTTGGCTAGATTAATTGACAAATGTTCCTTAGGCGAAATTATTTCTATAACAGGAGTGAATGCCAAAAATGGTTTAGAGGGAAGAGTCGAGCTATTTTTAACGCAATTTTCGTCTATTAAAAAGAAAAACTAGTCCCAAAAACCTCTTGTCATGACATATTGTCTTTCTGCCTCATAGATCTGCTTGTATAGAGTTTCTTCGTCAATCATATTACGTAAGATCCTAGCTGCAGTATCTGCACCCACCCCAAAACCAGATATAACGATAAAGGCAGTTTTGCCGAAGTTTTGTATTAATGACGATACCTTCCATGCGCGTTCAAACCTATGGTTTTCCTCTTGTGAGATTTTTTTTCCTTGATGTTTTTTCTGTATAATCTTCTGGAGATCATAATCAGAATAAAACGTAGAAGTGATCTGTCTACTTTTGCAGTATGGACATACTAATGTGTTCATTATTTCATTAGTTTCAAATACTCGTTCCCATTTACCACACCTTGCGCAAATAACTCGGTGTTTAGTTTTAAATAAACGCGACTTCACTAATTCAAGAATTCCTTTATTGATGTTTGATGGTGAAGAATAGTACTTTGTAGTATGATCCAATATAGGCTCAGCAAGCTTGGAAAACGTATCAACAGTATACCATTTTATCTGAATTTCGTTGTTTTGTATTTTTCCCAAGATTTTTTTAGTATTATCTAGATCGTATTTATCATGAAATAATTCACGAAGTGCTTCTGCTACAAGTGGAGTATTAGAATATCTTTCGTAAAGAAATCTAGCTGATTTTCTATCATAAATGGCATCTCGACCAACTGTACCAAACTTTTTTGCAACACACCACGTTCTCCAGTTTACGTTGTGAGTGCCGCCAAGTGATGTAGTAATAATTGCATCAAGATCATATTGATCTTTTAAAACATCAACAAGGTGTTTGTCAGAGATTTTAACTTTAGAAGACAGAATTATTCTATATGCATCAGATCTTGATTCTATCATAAATCCTAATTTAGCTGATAACATCGAAGACAACAGTGTTGCTAATGTAGCATTAATTTTAGTTCCAAAACATGCATGTAGCACTATAATGCTTTGGCCCTTAGTAGATTCTATGACAATAGTCTTTTCGTCTGGAATTGAATCAAAGTTAAGAGTTGTTATTATTTTATTTAAAAGTGAAATTGAGCCGTGTTTTACTTTTGTCCTAAATAGGCCTACGTTTCTCGCAGTTTTATAATCGACTGGGATGTTTTCTCCTTCCCAATATGGTACAGTTATTCCGCCTGAATGAACTGGTTCTACGTTTATTGTAAGTGATTTTTCATCAACATTAAGAATACGCCATTGTGTTCCCCTTAGAACAAAGATATTGCCTGCGTCTCCGTAATCACCTACAAACCTTTGATCAAGTGAACCTATAATCTTCTTACCTACAACATCCAATACTTTGAATTTGAGAATGTCAGGTATTGTTGAAAGATTTTCAAAATAATATCTAAATGCACGGCCTTTTTTCCAAAATAGCATTTTTTCTCGATCAAAGAATAATAAATAATTAGAATCAAGCAGTTCTAATACCTTAAAAAAACTTTCAATTGTCAGGTTTCTAAATGGATAAGCATTGGTAAAAGTTCTAAAGGCAAGTTCTACTGGGACTTTGCCTATTTGTATGGCTAGACCAATTAGATGATGGGCAAGTACGTCAAGTGAACCTTCGTGAATTTTCTGTTCTTCTATAGAACCTTCTTTAACTCTCTCAAGAATAGATTTTGCTTCAAATTCATCGTCTGCATTATTAGTTATGATTAGACCTTTAGCGGAAGAGTCTTTGTTGTGTTTACTTCGACCAATTCTTTGCATTAGTTTGGACACTTGTCTTGGAGAACCATAATGTATTACTAATTCAACTGAGCCTATATCTAATCCTAATTCAAGAGATGATGTACAAATGACGATGCTTGGTATGCCTTCTCTTAGAATATTTTCAGTTTCTTCTCTTACTTGACGGGAAAGAGATCCATGATGTAACTCAATATTTATTGTAGATTTTTCCTTTAAAATCGAAGCAAGAAATTCTGCTTCACCTCGTGTATTTGTAAATAGTAGTATTGGTGAATTTAGATTTATTTTTGCAATATATTCAATAATTGAATCTGCAACATCAGAAATTGTTCCATCAATGTATTTTATTTCTACATCATATTTTCTAATTGATGTATCTTTGATGATTTTACATTTCCTTTTTGTTCCTACTACAAATTTTGCTGTTTCGTCAATATTGCCTATTGTTGCTGATAAACCAACTCTTGTAATATCAGATTTTGAGTTTAGTTGAAGCCTTTCAAGACTGAGTGAAAGTTGTGCACCCCTCTCATTAGACAGTAATTCATGCACCTCATCAATTATAACCCATTCTAGCTCAGCTAACGCATCTAGCATCTTTTTCTGTGTTAGTAGTATCACAAGTGTTTCTGGAGTGGTGATTAATACATCGGGTGGAACATTTGATATTTTTCGTCTAACTGACTGTGTTGTATCACCGTGTCGAATTTCAATAGTTAAACCATCGTTTTGCGCATATCGAGTTATTCTTCTAAATACATCTCGGTTTAGGGCACGTAACGGAGTGATGTACAGCGCTTTTATCTTGCCAATCTTCTTTGATTCCTTTATCTCAGTAAATATTGGGATTACAGAGCATTCTGTCTTTCCAGAACCTGTTGGTGCAATAACTAACGAATCATGTTTTTGAGAAATTATTGGTATGGCTTTTTTTTGGATCTCTGTTAGTTGTTTGAATCCTAATGAATAGAATTTATCCAATAAGTATTGGTCAAGTAGTTGATTCTTCACTTTGTTTTGTTTTAGCTCGCTCATAAACCATAACGCCCACTAATCCAAGGGCAAATAGTATTACAGAAATAATTGGAATGGAATCAAAAATTCCTGCCATAAT
>VHBM01000018.1 GCA_016871975.1 Nitrososphaerota archaeon
ATTTTTGTTTTTGTTGGATTTTCTGGATAAAATTTGTTGTCTGCCTTTATTGAATCAAAAATTGCTTTTGATTTTTCTTTTGCGTCGATCTCTATTTTAGCATTATAGCTGTACGTCATAGGCAGACCCTGCAATCTTGAATCCACATTTCTTGCAGTACCAAATCCCTACTGCCTTTCTTACAAATTTGACAGAGCCACAGTCAGGACATTTTCTTTTTGATTTTAAAAGTACGTGTACCTGTGTGTACTGCTTTCTTGGCTTTAGGCCATATTTTGCCCCAAGCCCTTTGAGTGATGAGCCTTTTGCCATGTCTAACCTTTTGTCTGTTTGAGTTTCTCCCTAATTTTTGTTGCGGCCGATGCTGAAATGTCGGCACACTTTAAGAGCTGTTCAACAGTAAAACCATCGTTCCCACCTTTTTGGATAGCACATATGTTTCCATCAGAGTTTGTTGTAATTGTTATTCTTGCATCGATGCAATCCCATTCTTCTGCATTGGGATCTACAAGTATGTGCTCGCCAATTCTTCCCATTGTGACAGAAACAGGGATTGTAGTTATTGGTGGGGCTGACTCGTGGCCTTCAACAAGTACTGGTGCCTCGTTTTTGATTTCCCATTTTGGTACCTTGCATGAAAGAATTGCTGCAGTTGTTGCATAAGAGCACGCATCAAACAAGTTTCCATCATGATCAACTACGCTATTATCTGCAAATATTCCAATCACAGACTTGTCTTTTTCTAGGACAAGCTGAGACATGTCAATCATTCCGCTTTCTCTAATTCCTCGGTCAACGACTCGAGCCAGCTCTATAACATCCTCCCCTGGTGGTCCAGGTTCAACATCAGGATGAGCTAGTGGCAGAACTTCTGCTGTACAGATAAAGATTCCCTTGTCTCCAAGGTCTGGAAATGGTTTGTCTGGTTGAATTTTAACGCCTGTCACAATCTCAGTATCTCCTAGCCGTACACGTGCTGAGCCATTTGCCTTTGGAATTACGCCTGTTTCTATTGATAGTGGTCGTGGTTGGTCAAATGCCCTTCCATCAATTCTTTTTCCTTGAGCTAAAAGATCAACTATTTCTTTTCTTTTTAGTTCATCAAGTACTGATGCCATTTACTGGTTACCGCCGTTTTCAAAAAATTTGTCAGTTAGTGCCTTTCTTTGAATCTGGTATACTAGCTTACAACCGTCTATTGCAGTTTCAATGCATTTTTTGTATTCATTATGTGTTAAAACGCCATCAAGCTGAAGTAGTGTTACTTTGTTAAGATTTGGCATGTAGGCAACTGGCATGTCTGCCTGTCCTGCCTGGTCTTCTTCGTTGTTTACGTCTAGGATGATTGTATCAGCTACTTTTCCTGCAGCACAGGCACAAACCATGTCCCTCATTGGGATTCCTGCGTCTGCCAATGCAACAGATGCTGCATCAATTGCAGCACATCTTGATCCTCCATCTGCTTGAAGGACTTCGATAAATACATCAACTACAGTTCTTGGAAATTTTTCTAACATTAGTGATGGCTGTAGTGCCTCTTTGATTACTTTGGAAATTTCGATTTCTCTTCTTGAAGGTGCGGGGTTTTTTCTTTCTGTTACAGAGAAGGGAGACATGTGGTATCTGCAGCGTATAATTCCGGTATCGGTATTTGACATGTGTTTTGGATGTACGTCTCTTGGCCCAAAAACTCCTGCAATTATTTTATTGTCTCCAAATTCAATATATGCCGAGCCATCAGCGTTTTTTAAAACGCCTGCCTTTATCATGATTCTTCTTGGTTCGGTAACTTTTCTTCCGTCACATCTTATTCCATTTTTATCTAATAGTACTAGTGTACTTTCTCTTCCGCCCATAACAATTACCTTGATTCCAACATTTCTTTGACTTTATCAGTTAGATTAGCCATATGCGCCTGTTCCTCAATCATTCGAATTGCCTTTATGGCCTTTAATAACCCATTTGAATCCTCACATGATACAACAATCAAACCGTTTTGTCCAATTGTTATAACAGCATTTGTTGCCATCTCAATTGTCTGAATCATGCTTCCACGTTTTCCGATGAGACGTGGAACTTTGCTTGGCGAAATTTTTATCAGTGTACCAGATTCGATTTTGCCAAGTTCTCTGTCTGCAATTGTAATTAATGGATCCCTTGTTCTATCAAAATTTACGATTCTTGCTGCAATTAAATCTCCCTTAGCTAGCTTTGATGATAGCTCATCTGCATGTGCAGAAAAGTCTCGCCCAAAAACATCTGCCGCAGGAAGAATGCCAACATAACAAGAGTTTATGTCGACTTCCCATGAGAGTGAGGTGTGTGAGACTACTTTGCCTATTACCAAATCACTGCTTTTTGGAATATACATTCCTGTTAATGGAATAACTCTAACACTATCGTCACTTATTTCAGAAATTCCTATAACCGTGGCTATGATGCGGTTGCCATCCAATGTAACATTTTGATCTGGTCTGTAAGGGCCTGTTGTTATTACATCGCCTGGTATAACATATCTTTTTTTATCATCTTGCATTATCTTGCAACCTCAACTGAAGCTGTGCCTTTAGTTATAGAACCTAGCCTATCTATCACAGTCGGTCTTGCCGCGGCAGGTATTTCTAGTATTGCTTTTAAGGATCCATTACTTTGCCATTCTTCTTTTTTTAAATTACCAGTTGATTTTAAAACAGAATAAGATTGTGCAGCGTATTGCGCAGGGACAGTAATTTCCAAAGTTAAATTTTCTGACTTTAATGGAATTATTGTTCGTATTTTTTCAACAATGTCTTTTGTCTGCTCTTCAGTATTTTTGTGTGGATCAATTGATACTCGCGCATCATCTAGTGCTTGCTCTATTCTAAGTGGAGGGTGTGGCAGGTGTGAGCGTGGATCAACATATGTTTTAGCAATAAACTCTACTATTTGCTTTCTTTTTTCTGAAATCATCTTTCGTCGCTGTTCAGTTGTTAGGTTTAGCTCGCCTTTCTGAAGAATTCGCTCCATGATTGCAGTTGTGTCTTGTGTTTTGAATGCCTTTAGCAGCTTTTCTGTAGATGCACGCGTGCCTTTGCTTGAATCAGAGTAAACTTCATCTGAAACTAGAACAGATGACACATCCTTTCTTTTTCCAAGTTTGTATTCTAGGGCAGGATCAGGCTTTACTAAGATCTCAAATTTTTCGCCTTCAAATGAATATCTGACAACTGATACCTTATCTGTCATGACTAGTCAGGATTAGGTAAGAAACTTTTGTATTTATTTGTGCATCATGTCTAGCTAGATTTTTATTTGGACTCTGGGGTTTTTGATAAATATTGTATTCTTTGGAAATCATAAGTCAAGATAAGCAGCGAATATCTGTCAAGCTGAAAAACATACCACTACAGTACGCAAATGCATTAAGACGAATTTGCTTAAATGGAGTACCTGTATTTGCAATTGATATAGTAGACATTATCGAAAATTCTTCTGTACTTGCAGATGAGGGAGTTGCTCACAGACTAGGCATGATTCCACTAAAGACAGATCTTTCAAGATTTGTCGAACCATCAAAGTGTGAGTGTCATAGCCAGACAGGTTGTTCAAACTGTAGAGTGATGTTAATGATTGATTCTGGAGATACCGACACAACAAGGACTGTAATGTCAGGTGAGATTACATCAGAAGATAATACTGTAAAGCCAGTGTCTGATAAGATACCAATAGTTCAGATTGCTCCAGGTCAAAAAATCAAAATCGAATCTTATGCAAGGCTAGGTCGCGGGATCGAACATGCAAAATGGAATGCATCAAACATAGCTACACTTACTCCAACTGACAAAGAAGATGAATGTGTTTTAACAGTTGAAACTACCGGAGCCTTGTCTCCAGAACAGATACTTGTTGAGGGCGTAAACGAATTATCAAAGCGTCTTGAAGATTTCAAGATACTTTTAGCCGAACTCAAATAAGCGTAACATATTATATTTGGGTCTAGAAAGCCATTATCCAAATGACTAATCCAATAGTTTTACACATGGCACGGGATCTTAAACATGCATCAACAAAAAATGATGCGCCTATTTGGTCAAAGCTGGCAGAACTTGCCTTAAAGCCTTCGTCTGTACGTCGTTCAATTAATGTAAACAAGATTAACGAGTTTACAAAAGATGGAGATGTGATTTTTCATCCAGGCAAAGTTCTCGGCATGGGAACCATTTCTCATAAAATAACTGTATCATCGTTTTCAATTTCAAATGCCGCAGCAAAAAAAATCACAGAAGCAGGCGGCAAAATTATGAACTATAAAGAAATTATTGAAAAATTTCCTACAGGAAAGGGAGTGAAAATCCTTGGCTAAAGAAAAAGAGAGCAAGCAAAAAGGTAGCAAAACCATTGTGGCTCATGCTATAAATCACATTGTAGTTGATGCTACAAATCACATTGCAGGAAGACTAAGCTCACATGTTGCAAAATTATTACTTGATGGCAACAGAGTATCTATTGTAAATTGTGAAAACATTATGATTAGCGGCAGTAAGCGAAGCATATTGGAAGAATACAAAAAATTTCTAGAAATTTCAAGCATCATAAATCCAAAGTTTGGCCCTTATCACCCAAGAAGACCAGATACCATGATCAGTAAGATTGTAAGAGGAATGCTCCCACGTAAAAAGTCAAGTGGCCATACTGCATTCAAGCGTCTCCGTACACATATTGGCGTTCCAAGTGAGCTAAAAGGTCTTGATAAGATTCAGTTTGACGATGCAAAGATAACAAGATCTGTATCAAATTATACTACAATGACGGAGCTTGGACAAAGCGTAGGGTGGACTAGATGACTACAAAAACCGAAATTTACTTTGCCACAAGAAAAACTTCTAGAGCCCATGTGTTTATCGCAAAAGGATCAGGAAAGGTCCGAGTCAACAACGTACCTGTAGAGATGGTCCAGCAAGAGACAGCAAGGGAAGTTATTTTATCACCACTTGAGGTTTCCGGCGATGTTAGAAACAAGGTGGATATTTCTGTCAGAGTCAAGGGAGGAGGTTTTATGGGGCAAGCCAGTGCTGCAGCTACTGCAATATCTAGAGCTCTCATAGGCTTTACAAAGTCAAGAAAAGAGCCAAAGGATCATCCGCTCTCAAAGTCTGTAAGAGAAGATATTAAAAAAAGAATTAACGAGTTTGACAAGCATCTGATTAGTGGAGATGCAAGAAGAAAGGAACCAAAGAAATTTGGTGGACCTGGGGCAAGAAGAAGAAAGCAAAAGTCATACCGTTAGAACGTGAAGGCAGTAATTTTAGCAGGTGGCAAGGGTACAAGAGGAAAGCCCTATACAGATTTTTTCCCAAAGGCCATGATTCCAATAAATGGCAAACCCTTGATTCACCATATCATAGATTACATAGGCTCATTTAGATTCATAGATGAAATCCTCATAGTATCTGATTTTAAGGGTCTTGGGGGACAAATGCAAAACTATCTTGAAAATATTGTATTTAGAAAAAAGATAACCTTCATCCAAGACTCTCAGAGCGGAACTGCTGGAGATCTTATCCATGTTTCAAAAAAACTAAAAGGATCAAGCGAGTTTTTGCTGTGGTTTGTAGATAATCTATGTGCCGTTGATCTTAGAAAAATGCTTCAAAAGTTCAAAGAAAAAAAGAGTCTTGTTTGTATTGCGACAAGAAATACAAGAAAAGAAGAGACTGGTTTTGCAATAGTAAAAGACGGAATCATACAAGAGTTTAGAGAAAAACCTATAATCAATATGCAAATGTCAGAGTGTCTTGGCATTTACATTTTGGATACCAAGGTACTAGGCAAGATAAAAACAAACAAGACCAATAATCTATCCTATGATGTTTTGCAAAAACTATCAAAAAATGGCAAAATCAGTTCCTTTGATGTTGGCAAAAAATACTGGTTTGACATAGAATCACCAGTTATAGTAGAACGAAACGAGTCTTTTGTCAAACAGATCATAAAAGAGATGGAGTCATAACGCGTTTTTCATAATTAGAAATTTTATCCTCATATTCTAGTGTCATTGCTATATCATCTAGCCCCTTTAGGAGGATCTGTTTTCTATGATCATCAATTTCAAACGAAGTTGTTTTTGTTTGTGTTTTAATTTTTTGAGCTTCTAAATCCACCTCAATTTCAGTTCCTGTTTGAATTAGATCATCTACAATTTTTGGTTCAAGTTTTATTGGTAAAAGACCATTTTTGAAACAGTTGCTATAAAAAATGTCGGCAAATGATGGAGCAATGATTACAAAAAATCCATAGTCTTTTAGCGCCCAGACTGCGTGTTCTCTTGATGAGCCGCAGCCAAAGTTATCTCTTGTAATTAGAATTTTAGAATTTTTGTATTTTGGATCATTTAAGATAAAATCTGAAATTGGCTTGCCGTTATTATCAAATCGCCAGTTATAGAAGAGAAATTTCCCAAAACCTGTTTTATGGATTAGTTTTAGGAATTGTTTTGGCACAATTTGGTCAGTATCTACATTTACCTTGTCAAATGGCATAGCAATGCTCTTGATTTTTTTAAAAGGTTCCATTAGTTCAAGTCCATTTCCCGAACATCAACAAAGTGTCCTTTTATTGCAGCTGCTGCAGCCATGACAGGACTTACTAGATGGGTACGGCCGCCTGTGCCTTGTCTTCCTTCAAAATTTCTATTAGATGTACTTGCACATCGCTCGCCTGGTGCTAAAATGTCGGGATTCATGCCAAGACACATGCTACATCCTGACTCCCGCCACTCAAAGTTTGCGTTCTTGAAAATTTTATCAAGGCCCATTTCTTCTGCTTGTTTTTTTACCATCTGTGATCCTGGCACTACCATTGCGCGAACTTTTGAAGAAACTTTGTTTCCTTTTACTACCTTTGAGGCCTCGATTAGATCCTCGATTCGTGAGTTTGTGCAAGAGCCAATAAAGACACGGTTAATTTCAATGTCTGTCATTTGTGTACCTGCCTTGAGGTTCATGTATTGTAATGCCTTTTCTGCTGCCTTTCTCTGGTCCTCGTTTCCTTTGGCATATTCTTCTGGAAAAGGTACAGACTCTGTAACATCACATACCATAGCAGGATTTGTTCCCCAGCTTACTTGCGGTGCAATGTTGCTTACATCAATTGTAAAGCTCTTTGCAAATAAAGCATTAGAGTCTGTGTAAAGCGTTTCCTGCCACTGGCTTACTAGTTTGTCATAGTTTTTTGGAGTAAATTTTCGTCCTTTAAGATAATCAAATGTTTTTTGATCAGGTGCGACAAGTCCTGCCCTAGCCCCTGCCTCAATTGACATGTTACAGATTGTCATCCTTTGCTCCATGGTTAAATCAGAAATTGCCTCACCCCGATATTCTATTACAGTACCAGTACCGCCATTGGTACCTATGTGTCTGATTATTGAAAGTATAATGTCTTTTGCAGTAATTGCGTGTTGATTTTTTCTTTTTCCAACTACATTAATTTCAAATGGTTTTGGTTTTTCCATACGTATTGTTTGTGTTGCCAAAACATGTTCTACCTCACTTGTTCCTATTCCAAAGGCAAGTGCACCAAATGCACCATGTGTTGATGTGTGGCTATCGCCACACACTATGGTTGTGCCCGGCAATGTTATGCCAAGCTGTGGGCCAATCACATGGACTATTCCCTGATATGGGCTTTTGATGTCAAATAGCTGTATTCCAAAGTCTTTGCAGTTTTTTTCCAGAGTTTTTATTTGAAGTTCAGATATTTGGTCAATTATAGGCAAGGAGCGGTCGCTTGTTGGAACGTTATGATCCATTGTAGCAATTGTAAGGTCAGGTCGTCTTACTTTTCTCTTGTTTAGCCTGAGCCCCTCAAATGCTTGTGGCGAGGTAACTTCATGAACCAAGTGACGGTCAATGTAGAGTATTGATGGGCCGCCATCTCTTTCCACTACAACGTGAGAGTCCCATATCTTTTCAAATAGTGTTTGTGACATTTTAGATTACGGCTTGTATTTGAATAGCCCGCCAGATGCAATTATTTTTCCAATTAATTCAGAAAATGGCTTCATTTTGTATTCCTTGTTTTTTGTCAAATTCTTTATTGTGTTTTTTTCAATGCTTAATTCAAGTTGGTCTCCATTTGAGATATTTTTGTAGGCATCTTCACCAATTTCAATTGGTAAGAGAAATGCACCATCAACTGCGTTTCTATAAAAAATTCTTGCAAATGAAAGTGCCAAGACTGCCTTTATTCCAGAGGATGATAGTGCAATTGGCGCATGTTCTCTTGATGAGCCACATCCAAAGTTTTTTCCTGCTACGATAAAGTCACCATCTTTTACTTTGGAATGAAAGTCTGGATCAAGTCCTTCCATTGCATGTTTTGCAAGCTCAGCATAGTCATGGAGTTTGAGATATGTGCCTGGAAGGATTACATCTGTGTCAATGTTGTCTTGATCATATTTTATTGCGTTGCCTTTCATTTTAAATCCCTCGGGTCTGTGATTTTTCCCGTTACTGCAGATGCAGCTGCAACTAGCGGAGATGCAAGATATGTTTTTGATTCAACGTGTCCCATTCTTCCAGGAAAGTTTCGATTGGTGGTGCTGACACACACCTCATCTTTTGCCAACACTCCCATGTGAGCACCACAGCATGCCCCACAGGTTGGCGGTCCTATAGTTACTCCGGCATCAAGAAATATGCTTACTAGTCCCTCATCTAGTGCCTTTTTGTAGATTGAGATTGCTGCTGGCAAGATTTCTGTTCTAATCTTTACCTTTCTTCCCTTGAGTATCTTTGCAACTGCACGCAAGTCTTCAAGCTTTGCGCCTGTACAAGAGCCAATGTATGACTTGTCAAGCTCGATTGAGGATATGTCTCTTGCAGCAGCAACATTTTCTGGCGAATATGGCTTTGCAACTAGAGGTTCTAGTTCAGATGCCTCATATTCGAAGGTCTTGGCGTATTCAGAATTTTTATCATCATATACTGGAGTATAGTTTTTTGCTCCACGGGCTGCAAGGTAATCAAAGATTTTTTGATCAGGCGCGATTATTCCATTTTTTGCTCCAGCCTCGGTTGTCATGTTAGTTAGTGTAAGGCGTTCCTCAACTGACATCTCACTGATGCCGCTGCCACCAAACTGCATTGCCCTATATGCACAGCCATCTGTGCCAATATCGCCGATTATACGCAAAATGAAATCCTTTGCCATCACATGTTCTGAAAGTTTGCCGTTGAGCTTAAAGTAAAAAGTCTCAGGAACTTTGAACCAGATTTTACCATTCAATAAAACATATGCTACATCGGTATGTCCTAGTCCACATGCAAATGCACCTAACGCACCTGTAGTGTTTGTGTGAGAGTCTCCGCCAACATAGACCTCTCCTGGTAATACCATTGCCTCTTCATGAGACAATGTGTGGCATATGCCATACTGGCCCATGCCATACTTGAAGTGCTTTTCAATTCCATACTTTTTTGTAAATTTTGATAGTTTTACAATGTTTTCTGCAGAAATCTTGTCTGCTGAAGGGACAAAATGATCCTCGGCAGCCCAAACCTTTGTTGGATCCCAGAGTCTATCCACAGAAACTCCTTGCTTTTCTAATTTTTCAAATACTTTAATGACTCCTGGCCCTGAAACGTCATGTATCATTGCCTTGTCTACATTTGCAAATACAACATCATCTGGTGAAACACTGCTCTTGGCTGATGCACGTGCAAGTATTTTTTCAGTAATATTCATGCACGCAAAGGCTTGTTTTACGGATTAAAAGCTTTTCAGAAGGATAAAAAACAAGAATGATTCTAGCGATGATATGTCCTTAATGGTTCTTCCAGTAAAGGCAAGAAAAGAAGAAGGGAGGTTTGATCTTTTTGATACCATCCTAAGATGTGTAAATGAGAGCAAAATTACGATTGAAAATGGCGATATTTTGGTAATTTCAAGCAAGTACATCTCAAATTCACAAGGAAGGCTAGTTGACTCTCAACACATCACACCCTCAAAAAAGGCAGCATCTCTTGCAAAAAAATTTCATATGGAACCAAAAATAGCAGAGATAATTCTACGCGAGTCGGATGTAATTTTTGGTGGAGTTGCCGGCTTTGTTATCACCTCTGCCGATAATGTCCTAGCTCCAAATGCAGGAATAGACAAATCAAATGTAAAAAAAGGCAAAGTTGTTCTTTATCCAAATGAGCCTTATCTAATTGCAGAACAGCTGAGGCGCAAGTTTTTCCTAGAATTTTCTATCCATATTGGTGTAATAATTATTGATAGCAGATTGATGCCATCACGTGTTGGTACTACTGGGGTAGCCATTGCATGTGCAGGTATAGATCCAGTCAGTGACAGACGGGCTGAAAAAGATCTGGATGGAAATCCACTAAAGGTAACATTTCAAGCAGTTGCAGACAACTTGGCATCTATTGCAAATCACAAAATGGGCGAGGGCTCAGAGTCGCAGCCTTTTGCAATAATTAAAAATTCTGGCGCAAAAATAACTGATAGAAAAATAAGTAAAAATGAAATGGCAATATCACATGATCAATGTGTTTACATTCGAGGCCTAAAAGCAAACTAAGCTCAGCAAAAATTCTTTGACATTGATTTGCCCAGTTTAAGGCAAAGCTGATTTAAATATTGGTCTCTGGAGGCCAGACTAATGGTAGAATATCTAACAAGATATCCAAAAACAATATCATTTCTTGATGGCCTAAAAGAAAAAATTCACTTTGATGGTAAAAATGGCGTCGAACAGCTTACAGTTGTAGTAAAAAAGAATGTAGATGAATTACTAAAGATTTTTTCAAATGAAGGATTTACCAAGGTCAAGTTTGAGCACAAGATGCCTTTTCAGATAGGCAATGGTCTTTCTTTAAAGCTAAAAAAGCCATGGGAGATGCATGTCAGGCTGCTTGAGATGAAAAAAGGTCTTGTTGCAATACAGGCAGAAGTTGAAGTCTCAAGAGATTATCTACAGCACCTCTTTTCGCAACGCACTCCTGTGATATATGAAATAGAGTCGCTTTTAAGAAAACACCAAATTGACTATAAAATTTGGAACAATAAATTCAAAAAATATGTTCATACTGTTTTTGATAATTACAAGATCAAGCTAGCAACTCCAAACATACCTGTTTTTGCATGGAAACCAATGGTTTTTGTGATAGCAACCGTTGGAGTGTTTTATCTGTGGAAATATCTTAACACGATTTAAGACAAAAAATTCCCTAGTCAATTAGAAGCTTTAATTAGAATTTTCTAGTTTTTTATATGATGAGCCAAGAGCCAGTAGCTCAGCTAAGCTATTACGGAATTTCGCCCTGGGAAATAGAAGTAGTATATGGAATATTCAATGGAAGATTTTCAATAAAACAAACAGAGCTTGAGAGTTTTGATTCTGATTTTGTAAGTGTGTTAAATATCGATATTCCAATTGCGTTTAATGACGAATTTTTCAAGTGGTTTGAGTTTAGAAGATGGGACAAGGTAAAAGCAATACTAAAAGAGATGAAAAGAAGGCGAGGACAAAAAAATGCATTAAAGATTGATCTATGTTTTTCAAGCATGCCAAAAATTAGATTCATCGCAGATTCAGATGATCGTGACTGGTTCAATAACTCGCTAGAAAAGATAGACTTTGTTTTGGAGCTTATTCCGTTTCATCTAGATCCAACAAAGTTGCCAGATGATGTTACAGAAATAATTTACAAATTTGACGCAAACGCTGCTAGATGGAGATTAAACACGGCGTTTGTAGATGATAAAAAATTTGTCTTTACAGGTAGTGCTTGGAAGCTAGTTATTTGAGATCCTTTTCTAATGGCTCAACTAGTGAATGAAGCTCTTTGTATTTTGTTTCTAAAAACTCTAGTGATTCTTTGAGTTTTTTTGATTTTCCATATTTGTATCTTATAAGCTCACGATGATGCCAAAAATTTTTTCCGTTTTCTACTGAAATTGTTGTAAAATAATCAGAACCTTTCATGTTGTCAGGTATTTTTATGTTGTATGGGAAAAGCATGTCAACAATAAACCATTCATCGCCGTCAGGATAATCACATCCAGTCTCAACATCAAAAAATACATGCAAAAGACGAGACTGCATCAGGCCATCGTCCTGAATTGTTGGATGTTTGACGTTTGATTTTTTAAAATCAAGATTTAACAGCTCAGGCTCAAAATATCCCTTTATGATGGATTTTCGAAAAATCTTGTTAACTTCGGCAATATTCAATTATAACGCTAGTATTCGAGCTAGCTGCTAATAATTCATATGCTATTTTAACAGATTTGGCGTCTTTAGACTTGTAATGAATCCAATAATTTCGATATGTCAGTGATTGGTTTTCCATTAGAAGATATTTTCTGCATTACTGGAGGATTCTCAAGATAGTTTGGTATTTTGTCTGCTAGTCTTCTTCCATATTCTGTTATTATTTCATTTTTGTAAAATATGCCAAGTGGGATCTTGTCTCCCCACTCTAGTGACTTGATTAATGCCTGACTTAGTTTTTCATTTAGTTCGGCTTCTTCACTATAATGAACAACTGGATCATAGCCTGTATCTTCAAGCTTGTACAGTCTGGCATGAGTTTGTATGGCAGAGTCATCTGTTGGCTCTGTTCCCGCATACCAATCTCTTGTGTTAATGTCATTATATGTCGGACAGGGTTGAAGAACATCTAAAAATGCAAGGCCTTTGTGATTGATTGCCGCAATTATCAGATCCTTTAGATGTCGTACATCATATGAATATCCCCTTGCAACAAATGTAAAGCCGCTTGCTACTGCCAATCCAATTGGATTTACGTTATAGTTTGTGTTTGGTGTTGGAAGTGATTTTGTTTTTTCACCTAATTTCAAAGTAGGCGATGCTTGTCCCTTTGTTAATCCATAGACGCCATTATCAAAAATTATGTATGTTAGATCCACATTTCGTCTACCTGCTGCAACAAAATGTCCTGCTCCAATTCCCAATCCATCTCCGTCTCCTCCTGCAGCTACTATAGTCATCTCAGGATTTGCTATTTTTGCGCCTTGTGCAAATGTCAAGACGCGTCCATGTAGAGTGTGGACTCCATACGTATTGATAAAGTGCGATGTTTTTCCGGAACAACCTATTCCAGAAAATATAGCGGCTTTGTGTTTTGGAATATTCATTTCTGCAAGCGCCATCTGAATTGCATTTACTATACCAAAATCACCACATCCTGGACACCAATCATTATGGACTTCTGTCTTGTAGTCTGAAAGTTTAAGCACCATGTGTTAGGATCACCTTTTTTTGTTCTTTGTTGGCTAGGATTTTTTTTATTGAATCATATATTTCAGTACAAGTCATAGCTCGTCCAGTATATTTCAAGACATGGTGATCAATTTCTCTTCCTAAATTTTGTTTTAATAATAAACCAAGCTGGCCTGTAGCGTTGGCTTCAATATCTATTATAGTTTTAACATTTTTCAAAAATGATTTGACAAGATCTGTTGGGAATGGATAAAGTAACTTTATCTGGAGAAACCCAACATTGATGTTTTCTTTTTTTAGCATATCTATGGCATCAAGAATTGGCCCCTTTGTAGAGCCCCAACTTACAATTGTGTATTCTTGTGTACCACTAGATACTACCTGATCTTCTTTTGGAATGTCTTTTAGGATTTGTGAAAATCTAGAAAGTCTTTTGTCCATCATCTGTAGACGTACTACAGGATCCTCTGTTATGTGGCCAAACTCGTCACTTTCATCTCCTGTATTCCAAAATATTCCATTTTCTAGTCCAAGCTTTGAGCGTGGCGAGATGCCATCTTCTGTGTGGGCAAATCTCTTGTAATCATTTGTATCTATTTTATCAAGCAGCTTACCGCGTTCGATTTTGAGCTTTGTAGGATCTAATCTTTTACATGTAACAACAGAGCTTGCAAGAAACTTGTCCATCATATGTATGACTGGAACCTGAAAGATGTCTGAAAAGTTGAAACATTTGCTTGTATCATAGAAACTTTCCTCAATGTCTCCTGATGCATAAACAATTTTTGGAAATTCTCCATGCCCTGCGTTGATTGCAAACATTAGATCTTCTTGGCCATGTCTAGTAGGAAGACCAGTTGACGGACCACTTCTTTGATATAATGTTATTACTACTGGTACCTCGTTTATTCCAGCCCACCCCAAGGACTCTGACATTAAAGAAAATCCAGGACCCGATGTGCTTGTAGATGATCGAGTACCAGTTAGTGCACTACCTATAGTCATGCCAATAGCTGAAATTTCATCTTCGGTTTGTATGACTACAGTGGAACCAGGCCGGTCTTCGTTTATTTCTAAAATTTCATGTGACTCTAAAAACACGCTTTCATCTGATGCCGGGGTAATTGGATAGTAGGCTTGAAACCTACAGCCACATATCATTTTCCCAAATGCAGTTCCTTGGTGGCCTTGGATTAGTATTGTATCAGATTGTTTTGAGATTTCAGCAAGCGAGTGTTTAAAGTTTGGAAATTTTGCTGTTGCATAGTTGTATGCGTAATTTGCTAGCTGCTTGTTTATTTCAGCAATTTTTTGTTTTTTTCCAAAAATTAATTCAATTGACTCAAAGAGCTGTTTTGATGACATGTGCAATAATCCAAGAGAAATTGAAACGCCTAATACGTTAAACATCCTAATCATCCCCTTTAGCTTTGGATTGTTGGTATCTTTTGCTAGTCCATCAAGTATTCCTCGAAATGATACAGGATACAGATTTACACCATTTTCTTTTATCAAATCTAAAAGTCCAGAAACTGTATAGTTTTTCTTTTTAGTATCAAGGTATTTGTGTAGTCGTGACCTGAAATAGGCATCTAAGGTATGAACATCTTTTGTTTCAATGTTTTCGATATCAGAATCATAAATAATTGCCCCTCCAGAAACTAGCTCATCTGCATGTCTGAAAATTGTCTCTGCATCAAATGCAACCATTACAGTAACATCATTTACATTAGAATGAATTTTCTTGTCAGATACTCTAACTGTAAAATAGCTGTGTTCGCCTTTAATGTTTGAATAAAATTCTCTTTTTCCAAAAACTTGGTAGCCTGCTCTTGCACATACTCGTGAAAAAATATTTGCTGCTGTCTCTACTCCGCTACCTTGTGGACCACCAATCTGCCAACTAATGTCAACATTTGCCACACAAATTGTCGCTTGTTACTGGATATTAATAATGTGGTTTTAAAAATAAGCTAACCACCTGTCGCTGCATCAAAGAGTGCACATTCACATTTATCTCGTTCGCCACAGTATGGGCAGACACATACACATTTCTCAATCGAGTTTCCACACTCCACACAGATGGCAAACTCCTCATCTGAGATGTGCTTTGAACCCATTACTTGTCATATAACAAAATATTATAAATGGTTTTAAGAGTAGTTTCCAAAATTTAGTGTTATACTATGAAGAAAAAAGTTTTGCTTACCCGCAAATTGCATGATTTTGCTCTTAGTGATTTGAAGAAACACTATGATGTTGAGATTCATCAAGGAAAAATTCCAATGCCAAAAAAAATGTTGCTTAAAAAAATAAAAAACAAGGACGGATTGATTTGCTTTCCCTATGATAATATCGATAAAGATATTCTATCTGCTGCAAAGAAGCTCAAGACAATAAGCACTTTCAGCGTTGGCTATGACCATATAGATGTAAAATATGCAAAAAAACAAGGCATCAGTATTGGGTATACACCTGAGGTGTTAACTGATGCTACTGCAGACCTTTGCCTTGCATTGATTCTTGATTTATCGCGTAGGGTAACAGAAGGAGACAAAATAATTCGAAAAGGAAGATGGATTCAGATTTATGGCGCATATGACTATGTTGGTATTGATTTATCTGGAAAAACTCTGGGTGTTTTAGGCTTTGGTAGAATAGGTACTGCTGTGGCAAAGCGCGCAAAGGCATTTGGAATGAATATAATTTATCATAACAGGCACAGACTATCAAAAAATACTGAAAAATCTCTAAGAGTAAAATATGTCACATCTGATCAGCTGTTTAAAAAAAGCGATATTGTCTCAATTCATGTACCATATACAAAAGAAACACATGAGTTAGTTGATTTAAAATTATTTAAGAAAATGAAAAAAACTTCATTTATCATCAACACAGCGCGTGGAAAAATAATTAAAGAAAATGATTTGATCTATGCACTAAAAAAGAAAATAATCTCAGGAGCTGCACTTGATGTTTTTAAAAATGAGCCAATCGGTATGAATAATCCATTAACAAAAATGCAAAATGTAGTTTTATCTCCTCACATTGGAAGCTCAACTGCTGAGACAAGAAAAAAAATGGCCAAAATCACTGTAATGAATCTAAAGTTAGGAATTAATGGCAAAAAGCCGCTTTATTCTGTAAATAATTAATTTGTCATTATTGTTTCTTGCTTTCCATACTTGTTAAATAAATTATCAAATAGTTCTTTTCTTTTTTGGTTCAATTTTTTGTCTTCATCATACATTTTAGTAAAAAACGCAGCCAATACACGTTCGTCATTTTTATCAAAAAACATCACACTATAGCTTGTCCTTTCTACTTTTTCTTCGATAACAAATTTTGCTTTTAAGATATAATCTGCATTAATGTGCATATGGCATGGGCCCTTATCATCACCTATTGTTATCCAGTTGTCTTTTTGTCTAATTGTTAAGAAATTGCCTTTTATCTCACTTGTTGCGCCTTGGTTTTTTACTATAAACAGGATGTCATCTATTTTCAGCAGATCTTCTAAAATTTGTTTAAGCATTATAGTTATTCTGCTTTATGTAAAATAAATCAGTTAATTTACAATTGAATTAGTTTGTCTGGATCTGAACGTATGCATTCAGTGCCAACTGCTTTTATGCTTGTAAATTTGATTTTTCCTTTTGGAATTTTGTTTTCACGTTGAAGAATGCTCAATTTTTGAGATATGGTATCTTTGTGTCTTTGACATGTTACTCCTACCATGTATTCGTCATTTTCTGTGCCTACAGAAATGATAAATTCTGGAGGATTTACACAATCTCTTTCTTCTTTAACGGAACAACGATTTGGCAACATGTTGTTAGGATCTCGTAATTTCTACAAAAATATGCTTTTTGTTAGTATATGGAATCACTTTCATTACATTTTGTTCAATTAGATCAGTCACTACTTCGATTTTATCTGTATCAAGATTATCTACCAGATTCACTTCTATGCCAACTATAACATCTTCCGGACTAAGATGCATTGTTCTCATAGATACTATTCTGTTTACTTCGGAAATTTCTTTTATCATATTTACGATGTTTTTGTATTGTCGTCTTGTAATTGATTCACCTATCAACAATCCACGATTTTCACTAGCCAAAAAGAATGCAAATGCCATTAAAAGACAACCAATGAAAATGGAGCTAATTGCATCATAGACCACATTTCCTGTAACATCAGTAAGAAAAATACCAAGAGATGCAATGGCAATGCCTGCCAAGGCTGCTGAATCTTCGACTATTACAGTCAGTATAGTTGGATTCTTACTTTCCCTAAATTCTAAAATTAATTGTTTGAAAGTTACCTTGTCTCCTTTGTGTTCTATTGATCTTGTAAACTGCTTGTATGCAATTCTTAATGCATTTGCCTCAAAGACAGCAGCTATGCCAAGAACAATATAGTTGATTGTAGGATCTTCAAAATGATCTTCTCTGTTGATTAATGATGAAACACCTTGTTCTAATGCCAGCACGCCAGATATACCAAAAATCATTGTTGCTACAATAAACGACCAAAAAAATTGTGACTTGCCATAACCAAATTGATGTAGATGGCTTGCTGGCTTTACACTAGCTTTTAGTCCAATCAACAATAGAATTTGGTTAAAAGTATCTGATGCAGAGTGATATGCTTCTGCCCACATTGAAACGCTTCCTGTCATGAGAGCAGCTATGAACTTTGTTATAGCAATGCCAAGGTTGCCAAATAATGCTGCATAAACTGCTTTTTTTGAGCCTGTAGCCAATTTAATTTGTAATTTATGTAGTTTTAATCCATATTAATGATGTTGGAAAATTTGCTTAAATAGCAATTGAGTCAAAATCCCAAATTGATTTTTTTGGTTTTGCTTGATAATCTAAAAATCCTTTTTCTTGCAATTTTTTTATGACAAATGCAGAGTAAGCAGGAGAGCCTGTAGCACCAGGCGAGTTATAGTTTATGATGTGATAGGAATTTTTGTCTTCTAGCTCCATCACATCTGATAAGAATTTTCCATTTGGTGTTATGACTGGAGAGCGTATGCCTGCTATACCACGTCTTGAAAAATGTTCTGGACGAATTTTTGGAACAAATTTTTGTACACGCTTTATCATGGCAGCCTTTGAAATCGAGCTTAGCCATTCCTTTGATACTAGAGATAAAAACTCTGGATCTGCCAATAGTTTCAAGGCATTTCCAGTTATTATTTCCTTTAGTTTTGATAACGATGTGGTGATATCACCTAAGTATCCTGAGTAGGTTTCTGGGCTTGGAACCGGTACTGCGTTAGGGCCAATCTCAGATTGGCCGTTTGCTTTTTTTATCCAATGTGGATCAAGAAATGGATATCCCTTAAACTCTGCTACAGTGTAAATCGTTGTTTTAACTAAATCGTTATACTCATCATCTGCAATCCAGTATTCACCACGAAAGTGAAGATCAGAATAGTCTGTTGCCAAGCCACACTTTTGTGCGATATCAAGTGAATTGCCCCCTGCACAGTTAATTATTATTTTAGAAGAGATTTGTGAATCATCAAATTGTATTATACAGTCATTATTTTTTTCTATAGAATTCACTTTTTTTCCAAAAAGAAACTTTATTCCGTTTCTCTCAGATTCTTTTTTTAGTTCTTTTGTAAACAGGCCAAAATCTGTTGATACCTCTCTTTTGCAATAAATCCCAGAATAACATTGTACGTTAGGTTCTTTTTTTGATATATCTTTGCCTTCTAATAGCTCAAGCTCGTCTTCTTGTATACCATTTCTTTCTCCCCATTTCATATATTCTTCAAGGCTTTTGTGCTGTTTTTCATCAAAACCAACTTCAAAAACGCCTGTGTTTTTCCATGGAATGTTTCTGTCTTTAGCCAATTTTTTCCACATTTCATATGATAGAATAGCAGATTTTGCCAAGACCTTCTTTGTGTCTGGATTGAGGTAAAATGGGGAATGAACTACGCCTGTGTTCCTGCTGCTTGCATGCATTGCAACGTCTTGCTCTTTTTCAATAACACAAATTTTCAGATCATATAATGTAGAAAGCCAGTATGAAATCGTTGTACCAAGTATTCCACCGCCAATTATTGCGATATCATATTTTGACAACGTCTACCTAAAGAAAATGTATTCAGTTATGTAAATTCAGCTTGTGTTTTACTTGCTGACAACTACCTTGCCTGTCATCCATGGATGAGCCATGCAAAAGTAATCAAAAGTGCCTGCTTTTTTGAACGTGTTTGAATAAGACTTGCCAGGCATAATCATGCCACTATCAAATTGTTTGTCGGGAGTGGTTTTTTTCCCACTTGTTACTGTGTGTGTTGTGGTATCATCATTTTTCCATGTTACCTTGCTTCCTACTTTTGCTTTAGTTTCATATGGTTTGTAGCAGGATTTTTTTACTTCACATCCAGGTGAGGCAGTTCCTTTTGGAATTGAAACTTTAACTTCCTTTGCTGTTTGAGCATATATCTCATCAAATAATGGACTGCCAATGCTTATGGCAAAGAAGATGATTACTACACTTGCAAGTAGTTTCATTACATAAAGTTTTTTTTTGTGTTCATATAAATTTTGCAGCCTTTTATCAAATTAGATAATTAATGTTGCATTATGATCTTAGTTTTCTTTTTGATTTTTATTTCGTTTATATGCAATTATGAAACTAGATCCTCCACATATCACACCTATACCAAGAAGACCAACAAAGGCGCCAATTGGTTCTATGAAAGAATCCATTACTGCTGGATTTTGTGTTCCCAACTTGCCTTCGGTAAAAAGCGAAAGCACACCTGAACCTGCCAAACCTGCAAATATCATATACAACATTGCCCCAGCCCCACCTACATTCATGCCTATTAGGTGAATCCAAGCAAGAGCCTTCATACCTCCCGAAAATTTTTGGTGTAAATTGATTTCAAGATGATTATAGAAAAGTGCAGTTACAGCTATGGCTACAACTATTATTAAATAAAATATTATTCCAATAAAGAACCATTTAGCTGGTCCTTCAAATGAAAGAGAAAGATATTGCATGATGTTTACATCAGTAAAGGTAGCTTGAAATCCAACTACCATAAATGCCAATGCAGTTATTACTCCACCTTGAATTATTGCGGCCAGTATGAATTTGTCTACCCACATAATCTCCAGTAATCTAAGTATAACAGCAGAGTATAAACAGTATTAGTTTGACAAGAATTTCTTTTAATGTAAAAAGAGAGCTTGGCGTTGGATCTAATTTAGAGCCAAGATATATCGTAAAAACTTAAAATTTACCCCCAATTGATGTAACTATATTGTCTGATGAAACAGCGCATAATTCATCTAAAAATAAACTAGGACTAACAGCAGCAGAGGCAGCAGAACT
>VHBM01000019.1 GCA_016871975.1 Nitrososphaerota archaeon
AGAGCAAGGATCCAAAGGTTAGAAAAATTGCAACTGCGTGTTACCTGATTTACCGAACTTCGATGAGGGTTGGAGACGAAAAGGATCCTGATGAGGCAGATACTGTTGGCGCAACAACACTAAGAAAGGAGCATGTAAAGCTTGGAAACAACTCCATAGAGTTTGATTTTTTGGGAAAAGACAGCGTTAGATGGCAAGAGACAATACAGGTTGTTGATGATGATAAGCAATTTTATGAAAACTTGAAAGAGTCAATCGCAAATAAAAAACCAAACGAAGAGATCTTTGACGGAATAACATCAAGACATGTTAATGCCTATTTTTCAGGCATAGTAAAAGGCCTAACAGCAAAGGTATTCAGAACATATCTTGCGACAAACGAAGTCAAAGATTATTTGAAAAAACATGCAAATATCAAATCAGAATCTCCTAATGTAAAACTGTACCATGCAAAAATGGCAAACTTGCAGGCAGCAATAATGTGTAACCACAAACGAACAATTCCAAAAACATTTGAAAATGCATTGCAAAAAAAGCGAGATCTGCTAAAAAAGATTCAGGAAACAAAACCAAAGACTGAACAAAAAGAAAAACTAGAGGAAAGAAAAGAAAAAATCAAACTTGCAATCGACCTTTCTGAAAAAACTAGAGACTATAACTTGGGAACATCGCTTCGCAACTACATAGATCCTCGTGTTTTCAAGGCATGGACTGATGAAGTAAAAGCTGATTGGGAAAAACTTTACACTGCTGCACTGCAGAAAAAATTTCTTTGGGTAAAAAACGAAAATGTCAAGTGGAAGGATATAGTTACACAATAAATTTAGAATCGTTTAATTGCGCCAAACTGGCGTCTAATCTTTGTGCCGGAGTAGCTCAGCCTGGCCTAGAGTGCCAGTCTCCACATAAAGGGCAATACTCATAATCTGGAGGTCGTGGGTTCGAAACCCACCTCCGGCATTACAAAGTTTGTTTTTCAAATGGCTCTATGTGACAGACGATGTTTAAGATAAATCCGAAATAAGACTAGAGATACCGCTAAGATTCCAACCGCTACCAAAAATGTGGTCAAATATCCACTGATGTTGGTGATAAAACCTGCCATCAATGCAGCGCTAAAGATTCCTATTCCAATCATAAAGCTGTTTACTCCAAGATACCTTCCCTCAAAGCCTCGAGGTATTGTCTTAAACAAAAGAATAGAGTTTGATGTGCTAAATATCGAAAATGCCATGACCATTATGCTTGAAGAAACAGCAGCTACTACAAACGAATCAAAGCCAAGAGTGATTGGAATTAAAAATGCAGTTGTAAGTACTGCAGCTATTCTAGGTATAAATGAAATTGTTGTTGCACGCTCTTCGCCTATCTTTGAAGTCAGTCTTGGAACAAGATAGAATATTACAAGAAGTGTTATTGTTTGAATCAAATAGACTGTAAATACCTGAGAATCAGAAAATTGATGATCTTTTAGAAAGGGAATGAATGCTGTAAAGTAGATGTTGCTTCCCAGATAAAAAAAGAAATTTGTTAAAAACAAAATTCCAATTTCGTGAGATATATTTCCTTTAAAAATCGAAATTAAATGTTTAAAGTCTACCCTATGTGGAATTTTTGGAAATACTATGTGAAAATGAAATCGAAAGTTTCTAAAAACAGAGTTCATACCATGCACTGATTGGGCGATTGTATGACGTTCAAGAAAGGTTGAGCTTTTTACTATTACACTTGTAACAACTGCTATGCTGCTAGTTATTGCACAGAACAAAAAATATGGCCCTACTTCAAAATAGTAATTCCAAATACTTCCCACAACAAAGGCGGTAAAGCTTCCAAAGGTAGTAATTATTGCAGTAAACGAAAAGAGCTTACTCCACTGGTTGTTAGGAACAGTCTCCATTACAAGAAGTTGTGTTATTGGGTTTTTGCCAACTAGGAAAAATCCAATTATTGCAGATATTGCGTATATGATACCAAGTTCTTTTGTAAAATAAAGCCAGATACAGCATGATGCAATAATAGAAAAACAAACCAGTAGGATTGCTCGTTTGATATGAAATCTATCTATTATTTTGCCCCAAAAAATTGAGCCTAGCGCAGAAGCACCGTATTGAAGTGCGATGACGATTCCAACGTCACTTACTGTACCTCCAAGTGAAATTACGTATAATGGTAAAACAATATGCAAGCCTTCCGCAGAGATACTCGAGGGCAAAATGTACAGCATCCAGTTTTTTTTCGATGAAAACATAGTTTGAACACACTTGATTTTAGATGCTTTGATATCCTTTATGTGATGAAAAAATGTTTGTATTCAAACTAATTTTACAAAGCTAGTTACTGTTAAATCTAGTTCAAATCCGATTGATAACAAAATGGGTGAATTAGAAGAATTTTCTGAATCCTTGCTTGCACAACTTGAAGTAGAGTTAGATGAAGAAAAAGTGATAAAAGATCTAACTGAAAAAATAAAAGAAAACGCAAGTTTTACTATAAAATTTGACTCACTTGAACAAATTTCTGAAAAAATTTTTTCAGATATGAAAGAAAAGATAAGTGATTTTACTGGAATTGCAGTTTTGCCACAAACTAGCATAGCGTATCCTGATTTAGATGGTTTTAAGAAATTAAAAGGAAAAAAGGTCTTTGCGGCATCAAATGCAGCAAAGTTTGTCGAAGAGTTATTTGATGCTGTATCAAAAAAAGACACTAAGAAAATTTCATCGTTGATACAGCAAGATGCTGCCAAGTATTTTGTGTATTCTACTTATGCAATTCAATATCTATCAAAAATTTCTACCACCTATGGCGATTATCTAGATGGTATGATTTATCTAAACAAGTTTATTCTCTCAAGTTATCCGCAGATTATTCTTTACAGACAAGGAAAGCTATACGAGCCAAAGTTTGAGTCTATAAAGTCAGGTTATGTTGGTGCACTGAAAATGACTATTCTTGAGGAGATGATTCATTCGATTCAAGAAAAATTGCAACAGATGAACAAAAATGCAGCAATGAGTGTCAATGCCTTAAACGAAGAGCTTGCAAAGATAATTTTGAGTCTAGATGACAAGACTGTGGCGAGTTTATCAGAATATCTTCAGATACAGCCTGTTCCAGATGATTTTCCGATTGCAAAAAGAGCAAATCTGTTTTTTATGTTAAATCCAGATAATTTCATAGTAAATGTACTTGGGCCCGATGTGATGACATTCACACGAGTTGAGATTGACCCAAAAATATCAGAGATGATTCCACAGTTGCTTGATATTTACCAGCGATGGCTAAAGCCAATTCAGGCACATCACGCTGCGTTTACCACGATGGAAGGCATGGCTGAATTTATCGTACAAAACATGCTAAAAGATGACGCCGATTTTCTACACTATCTTACCTCTTTTGCTGGAACAGATATCTCGTCTTATCAGGTACGAAAAAGCCTTGGAAAGGATTTTACCAAGATGGTTTTTGAAAAATTTGGCAAAAAAACTTTTGAGATGTTAATTTCCGATCCTCCCTCAACTAAGGAACTAAAGGAACCAACATTATATCTGAAAAGAAAATCATCAATGTAATAAAAAATTGAGTGAAAAATTTGATCCCTTTGTTGCAGAGTGGATATCATTTGCGACTAGTCAAAAATACAGCCTAGTCGAAAAGTGCCTCAAGTTATCACAACTTTTAGAATATCCAAATCTTGATTTTAATGCCTATATCCAAAAGATCAATGATATTGGAAAATCGCTGCAGTTATCAATTACAAATGTTGACAATCCAACATATCGCATTTCAGTGTTAAATGAACATTTTTTTGGTCGTTATGGATTTAAAGGCGATAATGAGGATTATTACAATCCAAAAAACAATTTTTTAAATGATGTCATAGATAAAAAATCAGGAATACCAATTACTTTATCAATTTTGTATGTCGAGATTGCAAAGCACATAGGACTAGATCTTCGAATAGTTGGATTCCCAAGCCATGTGGTTGTAAAATACAAAGAAGAGGTTATAGTAGATCCCTTTAACCAAGGAAAATTACTAACAATGGATGATCTAAATGAAATCCTTTACAGAAACTATGGTGATAAGGTAGAGTTTCTTCCAGAGTTTCTAAATGAGCTAAGGCAAGAACATGTCCTGATTCGTATGCTTCGCAATTTAAAAAACTCGTACACCCACTCTTATGCATATGACAAGGCCATGCGCTGCACAAACATGATACTTGGTCTTGGGCCAAACATGCCTGAAGACATTAGAGATAAGGGAGTTTTAGAACACTATTTACTAAATGATGGTGAGGCCTTGAAATTTCTGAATCGCTATTTGGAGCTAGAACCAAATGCCGAAGATGCCGATTTTGTTTTAGAATTGATAAGAAGTATAAGGGAAAAAGTCAATCAATGATGGACTGGATGTCGTGTCCTTTTCGTATCATTGAGATTTCATGTCTTGCTACTTTATTGCGCAGTGCTCTCTTTAGTACATCGACTTCGTTTCTCAAAGTTGCAACTTCGTCTTCTAGTTTTGCAACCCTATCATAGATTGTTTCTGTTTCATTAACCATAATGTTCTAAAACAGAAAAAAGATCTTAAAAAGTTATGGATCAATTTATTGATAGTTTGGTTAGTTTTTTCTCATAAATCAAATTCTTGATTACACGCAGGGCATTTTCCCCTCTCTTTTCCAGTTTGCCCTATAATGAAAATTCTTCCAATGGTTTTGCACAAAGGACACATCCCTGTTGTGACGTTTTTTGGTCCACTTTTAATGATCTTTTGGGTCTTTCGTCTACCCATGAAGGGGAAAATATTGCGCTGTCTATTAAGTCTATGATTTGAATGGCGCGGGGAGAGGGATTTGAACCCTCGCGTCCTTGCGAACATGGGATTAGCAATCCCACGCCCTACCAGGCTAGGCGATCCCCGCTCAAGGGTTGCTAAAACTAGTCTGTAAATAAATTCATTCTTCCCCAAAGCGAGTATAATTTTTTACAATGTTTTCAAGAGGGATTCTTTTGCCTCCTACAATTTTTAGATCAACATGAATTTTCTTGTTTTCGATTTTAATGATGTTGTATGTATTTTCAAAAAGTCCCCTGACTCGCTCTGATGAGGAAGTACCCCCATTTACAATTGAGAGATTTTTGAATGTCCAAATCCATGGGCGGTGTTTGTGACCACACAGCACTAGATCAACATTAGTAGCTAGTATTGTTCGTAGCACATCACCTGCATCAATTACAGTGACTCTATCAGAGCCAGTGTCAGGTATTCCGATTAGATGGTGATGCATTGCAAGGATTTTGATTTTTTTTGCATACTTTTTCATAGTACGCTCAAGCCAAAGGTTCTGTCTGTATCCAACCTCGCCTTCGTCTCTATCTGGCCTTGCTGTGCCAAGAGTTACAACAACTACGTCTTTATCAAGCTCATTGACTGTCTCAAATGGAAAATATTTCTTAAAAACAAGATAGCCTGTGTTTCTATAGTCGTGGTTTCCACTAATTGCTATGATTTTTGGAACATCAAGTTGTGAAATGAATTCTTTACATTTTTCATATTCTTTTACCAACCCCTCGTTTGTAAGATCACCTGTAATGATAGCTGCGTCTGGTTTTAATGCGTTAACCTCATCAAGTACAGTATTGAAAACTTTTTCTCTGAATTGTGATCCTACATGAATGTCTGATAGTTGAACTATCTTCATTTTCATCTATGTTGAGCTAGTTTCACTTTAAGAACTTGGTAGTTTTTTGAAATTTTACTATAAGTACAATTAAATACACTGAAACTTTCAGTTTTTGCTGCATTGGCAAAAAAGGCTGCAGTACTAAAGGGTGATGGCACTGGCCCAGAACTTGTCGATGCCATGATGCATGTTCTCAAGTCATGTAATACGCAATGTGAATTAATTTTGTGTGAAGCAGGCTCAGAGCAGTGGGAAAAATATGGTGGAGATACCTACATTCCAGATAAAACAGCCAAAATCATGGAAGAAAGTGACGCCTGCTATAAAGGGCCAACTACTACGATTCCTAGACCTGATGCTCCTCGAAGTGTTGCTGTTTCAACGCGTCAAAAATTTCAACTATATTGCAACATAAGACCGATTAAAACGTATGATCGATTATCGCCTAATAAGAAACTAGATTTTGTGTGTTTTAGAGAAGCAACAGAAGGACTCTATGCAGGAATAGAGTTTAAAATATCTGATGATTCTGCAATTGCAATTAGAAAAACCACACGAAATGGGTGTCAAAGAATTGCCAATGCCGCATTTGCATGGGCAAAAAAGTACAATCTAAAAAAAGTTTTTGCCATTACAAAACGAAACATACTCAAAGAGACGGATGGCATATTTTGGAAAGAGATTGAACGAGCTGCAAAAGAAAATTCCGGGATAGAAGTTGAAGAGTATTACATTGATAACATGACACAACAACTAGTTAAAAATCCAGAAAGATTCAACAATTCAGTTTTAGTTAGCACCAATTTGTTTATGGATATAATATCAGAATGCGCATCTGGAAATATAGGTTCTATTGGAAATGTGTATTCGGCAAACATTGGTGATTCTTATGCAATGTTTGAGCCAGCACACGGGAGTGCACCAAAATACAAGGGAATGAACAAGGTAAATCCAACTGCTTCCATATTATCTGGAGCGTGGATGGTTGAATATCTTGGAGAACCAGATATTAGAAATGCAATATTTTTGGCAACAGAGCAAGTAATCAATGAAGGAAAATATGTCACATATGATCTTGGTGGCTCTGCAAAAACTAGCGAAATGGCTAATGCCATTGCAAAGCTTGCTAAAGAAAAATTACGCAGATAATTACTTTTTTCGTGCTTCCACAAGAATTAGTTCTTCAAAAAATAATTTCTTTTTTGCCAAAACTTTAACATCAAATCCTTCTTGCGCTGTGAGCTCCATTAATCTTGTATAGTGTGATAATGACGAGGTAACAAACAGAAACTTTCCGCCCAGTCTGACACATTTTGATGCGGATTTTATGATTTTGGCTGGTATTTCTATTCCATCTTTTCCGCCATCTGTTGCTATATCTAAAATTTCATCTGTTTCCAAATACGGAAGGTTGCATACTACAAGATCAAAACTACATGATAGTGCATCTGCACCACTACAACAAACAATGTTTTTTGTTTTGTATGTTTGATTTTTTAAAATATTAAAACTAATGTCTGTTGCAACAACAAACGAAAATGATTTTGAAAGAGATTTTGCAAGATATCCAGATCCTGTCCCAATATCCAACGCGGTGTTTCCTTTTTCATTTTTGATGTGATCCTCTAAAAAGTAAGTATCTTCTGCCGGAGTGTATTCTTCAGTTCTTTCCAATCTGTTTTGCAATTTCAATTATTTGATCTCCTGATAAATCTCCTAGTCGCTTGTCTGATTTTACCTCTTTTCCAAATTGTTTGTATATGTTTTGAATCTTTTTTCGCTTGTATGAAAACAGGTTATTTACCAAAGTGATTAGTTTTTTTGAAAGTCTTTTCTTTGGAACTAGTCTTAAAACAACAGAATCAACTTTTGGTGGTGGATAAAAGTTGTTTTTGTTTACACTCATTATTGGTTCAATGTCTACAGCATAGTTTGCAAGTACAGAAATGGCCCTTTTTTCCTTGCCTTTTGATGCTATTTTGTGGGCAAATTCTTTTTGTACCATTATAATTGCGCGTGAAAATTTCTTTTGCAGTAACCACTCTAGTGCTTTTCTGCTTTCAGAATATGGCAAATTTGAAACAAAAACTGTAAAATTATCAGCAGCTTCAAAACCATCACCACATCTCAAATCAAGATTTGAGATGGTCGAATATTTTGCAAGAGAGTATTCGTATAGGTCTTTGTCTACTTCAAATGAAATGACTTTATTTGCAGCTTGACACAAAAATGGAACTAGGATTCCCTTTCCTGTTCCTATTTCTAGCACAATGTCGTCTTTTGTAATATTTGCAGCTGTGGCTATTTGCTTTGCAACAGATTGTGAGATTAAAAAGTGCTGGCCAAGACTTTGGCGTCTTGTCATCTTTTCACGAAGAGATTCATTCGTGATTCTCCAGTAATTTCTTCAATAACTCGTTTTGTTATCTGTTTTATTGGTTCTTTTAGTCCAACTCTTTTTTGCAGATCCTCAAAGTTTTCAAATTTTTGTTTTTCTCGTTCTTCAAGCATTACTTTCATGTAGGTCTTACCAATTCCAGGGATTAGCTCCAATGCATGTATACGCGGAGTAAGTGGTTGTGCGTTGTTTAGATAGTCAATGAATCTTTTTTCGTTTCTAGTTACAATTTTTTCTACAACTGCAGCAAGCTCTTTTTGTGCATTTACCGATATTCTGTCATAATCCATTTTACCAAGTACTGATAGCACTTTGGTGCGTCCTTCCTTTCCAATGTATATGCGCTCACCAATTTCAAATGTAGAGTTTGGTATTCCAAGGATTTCAAGCAGTGTGAGTCTTTCCTCACCTATTGCAGTAATGATTATTCCCTCACGACCACGTACAGTTGTTGATTTTCCTCTAGGTAAAAAGTCCAATACGTATGCGTATTCCTCATATTTTCTTGAGGATCCGTATCCCCGATCCAAAAATATGCCACCTTAGAAAGTTAAGAGTTCTCCTTGATGATTTTGAGCATTTTTTCTAGTGTCTCGGCTAGAATGAGCTTCTTCCAACCAAATGTGAAGGAACGTAGCTCTGCAAGTGTTGTTGGCATGATATTGATTATCTCAACTGCTTCCTCTTCTGTTAGTTCGCATTCTTTGACTAGTTCTTGCTTCATCTTCTTTGCAGTTTTTGCATCAATTTTTGAAAACTTGGAAACATAATCATGCGTCCAACGTTGTATTTGATCCATTTTTTCAGGATCTTCTTGTTCTAAAATTTCTTTAACCTCTGAGATTGAAACTGCCTGTTTCTTTTTTACTTCTTCCATTAACTATACACCAAACGGTTTGATATGATCCAACCTAGTGATTAAGGTTTTCGTCTTGTCGCCTAGCTTTACATCCAATGTTACTGTCCTTCTGCCTACATTACGCACAATGCCTACCTTACCATGATATCTTCGATGTGGGATGGATTTGTGTTGTCTTGGATCAATTATGACTAGTGCTCTGTCACCTGTGTGATATTCTCTGAGCAAAAATGAAACTCCGCGTGGCTGCTTTATAGTTAAAACTGCCCGTGACTTGTGTCTAAATCCATATGAGCTGCCAGATGGTTTTTTAGTAGTCATTTGGACTAGGGCAGCCTCGCCCTTAATTTAACACTTACTCGCTTTCTTCTTTCTTTTTCTTTTTTGTTTCTTCTTCAGGATCAGAAACTCCAGCTTCGGTTAGAGTGAAAATAACTTCTTGCTCTGGATGATGAGGGCTGTCAACCATTCGCGCAATTCTTTTTTTGCCAGATTTCTTAAAGTATACTCGATAAGTGCTGGTGTGTGCAACAATGTTTCCTCCAATTGGCCTAGTTGGATCACCAAAGAAAACGTCAGGAGACGACATTACTTGGTTTGTTGCAATAGCAGCACAGTTGTATGTTTCAGCAGTTCTTACTAGTAAATGAAGAAACTTGTTTAGCCTTTGTTGTCGTTCAGACAGTGTTCCTCTTCCAAGGTATTCTGCTCTAAATAGACCTGCTGCAGAGTCTGTAACAATTAGTTTAATGTTATTTTCTTTGATTATAGGTCCTGCTTCTTCAAGGATTAAGATTTGATGTGCGCTGTTGTATGCACGTGCCACAATTATTCTGTCAAGGACTTTTTCAGGATCCATTCCATTTGCCTTTGCAATAGAAACAATCCTTTCTGGTCTGAAAGTGTTTTCTGTATCAATGTATAGCACTCCACCTTCCTGGCCACCCTCTTCTTTAGTTTTTTGAACATTTACACACATTGTATGACAAAATTGTGTTTTGCCAGACCCAAATTCTCCATATACCTCTGTTAGTGCCTGTGTCTCAATTCCACCATCAAATAACAGATCAAGACAATTGGTTCCTGTTGAAATTTTGCCAATGTCTTGTCTTCTTTTATAGATCTCAGTTGCACTTACAAAGTCTTTAGCAATTAGTCCTTCTTCAACAAGTTGTTGGCGTGCTTTGTTTACAATTTTTTCTGCTGTCTCTTTATCCATCCCAGTAATTTCAGCAACTTCAACTGGGCCTCGAACTACCAGATCCATTATATTATGAATGCCAGCATCAGTTAGTTTTTTTGTAGTTACTGGACCTACGCCATCAAGGCTGTCTAATCTCAATTCTTCCATTACCGTAAGGTACGGTACTCCATTATTAATGGTTTGGTAATCATGTTATTACCTTCTTTTGTTTTGACCTGGTTTGTTTTGTCCTGGAGTACGTTGTAAGACAAATCGTTTTCTATAGTTGCTTTTGATTCTCTGCATAGAGTGTACGTTAGTTCTTTTTCGTCCTTCGATCTTTGGTGTTTGTCCTCTTACTTTACCTGCCTTAGTAAGCGAACCGTGAGTTGCCATAAACTACAGTCCCATTAGATTGAATTTAATGTTTTGGATAAGATTACCAGTATTTTGCCTTGATAGTTTCAATGACTTGCTCGTGTTGTCTGCCTTTTCTTCTTGCAAATTTTTCCATAGCTGATAATGGAACTCCGCCTAGTGCTCTTGCCATCATGTTAAAAAAGTTCTTTTTTACAGAGTTGTTTTGCCCAGTTTTGTTCATGAATTTTTGTATTCCGTATTTGAAGTTGTGTTGCCATGTCTTGTACATTACGCCCAATTGAGCAGGATCCATCTCATTTCCTATATCAAAAAACTCTGATTTTTCAAGCAGACCTATTGGCACGAAAGTGAGTGGGGTGGCAGTAAACATTGAGTCTGGTTGTTCTCTTTCTAGTTCACTAAGGAGGCTGATTGTTTCCCATGCATCCTCAGGTGTTTCATCATTATCTAATCCCATAATGAGTGTAAATGCAGGAACCCAATAGTTTTCATTTAAGGTCTTTACTCCTTCTTTTACAACCCAGTGCCATTCCTCTGGGCTGTATGGTGCCAGTTTTCTGTCTGCATATTTTTCAATCAGTCTAAGACTACCTGTTTCAAATCCACATTGAATGCCTATCAAATTAGTAGAACTAGCTCGGATTATTTTTGATATGTTTGGAATTAATTTCTCGTCTGCGATTGCTCCTGCTAAGGTACCATGTGTTGGATTTGTGTGTTCTACGCCTGTTGACATTATTGCAGTGAATAACTCTTCTAGAGCTTCTCTGTTTGGCTCCATTTGTTTTGATGTTCGTGGGTCCATTCCATAAACAAAGATATCATCACTATGTACCCAAGCTGCCTTGGCTCCACCTTTTTTGAGGTTTACTTCGATTTCTTTTTTGACTTTTTCTGGCGGATAGTATCGTAGTGCCCTCAAGGTCACATCACAAAACTTGCAGCCGCGTCCACATCCACGCATTACTTCAATCATGCCATGCATGCTAGGTTCTACGATTTCTGGAATTTCATCAATGTCAGGTCTGTCCCAATAATTTACAAATCTTCCATGGAAGAGATTGTCGCCGCGTTTGAATTCTTTAATGTCTATTTTGAAATCAGCTTTTTTTCTAAATGGGTCCATGTTTTCAAAATCGCCGTCTATCAGATGATTGAAAAACTTGCCAGCATGTCCGTCTATCTCTGGCGCAATGCCACCAAGCTCGCCTTCTAAAACTGCATACAAACCATATTCTTCAATTTTTTCTGGATCATAGTTGTATTGCCAAGTTCCAGATGCTCCTGCAATAACTTTGGCATGGCTGCCATTTTTTTTCTTTGCAGCATTAATTTTCATGTGAAGGTCTCTGCAGTAGAATTCATCATAGGAAGTTTGTTTTCTACCATATGTGAATGTCATTGTAACAGGTCCCATGCCAAGAGGATCCATTTCATAGGTTCCAATTGCCTCTGTTTCAGGACCAATGAATTTCTCGATATGATCAGGATGTGCAACAACTACATCTTCGCGCTTGAATCCATCCCGTAGTAGACCTGCCTCTACTTTACGCAGACCATATGGTGCATAATTGGCAACACCATTCGTATGAGATATTGGATTACAAATAAAATCAAATAAGACTTTGGGAGTAACTTGATTTTTTAAAATTTTATACCAAAAGTTGTTTTTATCACGATTAGGATCTAGTGCTGGAGCACAGCCAAAAAATGTTGCAAGTGATATTCCTCGATATGGAGACATGAGTGTTCTGTCTGCAGTTAGTACGATCTTTGGATGTGCCATGGTTTGTCCCTTTACGGACAGTTTTTTTAATTTATTTTAAACCTTGCTGGTCAGCATTTTTAGTAATTTTCCAGTATTCCCGATTTATTCCTGTGTGAGTGACCAAATTCTGGATTTGCTAGTAGATGCTTGCCATCAAATATCGTTCCGTCACGACAAACAAGATCTTCGCCAATACAACAGCTGCCACATATCCCTATTCCACATTTCATCATACGCTCAAGGCTTGCTTGAACAAAGATTCCTTTTGTTGTTGCCAACTGGACCACTTTGTACATCATCAATTCAGGACCACATGTATAGACTGCATCAAAGATTGAGGTTTGTAGTAGCTCTTCCATTATTTGTGTTACAAGACCTTTTTTTCCATGAGTGCCATCTTCTGTTACAACTATTACTTTATGGTTGTTTTTAGCAAGTAACTCGTTTGCCAAGTTCTCAAAAAATACTTCGTCTTTTGTTTTTGCACCTATTAGTACAGTTACATTATCTGTTGTCTTAATGAATCTAAGTAACCTAAGCAGTGGGACAAGGCCTGTACCACCTCCAATAAGAAGTAGTCTTCCTTGTTTTATGTCAAAATGATTCCCATAAGGGCCACGAACTCCAATTAATTGGCCTGCGCCCAAATTATATAATGCGGTAGATGCCATGCCATGTTTTCGTACCGTAAATGCAGCCTTGCCTTTTTCTTGCGAGATCATAACACTCATTGGCAATTCATTAACGCCTGGAATCCAAACCATGGCAAACTGCCCTGGCAGAACTGTAGAAAGTAAGTCATCTGAGAAAACTAGAGTTCTAACTGTAGGGGTTTCGTCAATTACTTTTTCGATTTGATGAATTGTTGGATGGTTAAGATCTCTTTGCACGTCCTATCATTTCCTCTATTTTTGAAAAGCCTTTTTTCTCCATATACTTGATTATTCCATTGTTTATATCGCCAAAGACATCAAGCCAGTTGTCTCCAACAACACTTCCAAGCTGTACCGCAGATGCACCCGCAAGAATAAATTCAACCGCATCTTCCCAGCTTGATATTCCACCACAGCCGATTATTGGAATATCATACTTTGATGATATCTCATAAACACATCGTACAGCTACTGGCTTGATTGGAGTTCCTGAAAGGCCACCAATTTTGTTACTAAGTATTGGTCTTTGTGTTTCAACATCGATTGCCATGGCACGCAGTGTATTGATTGCAGTTATTGCATCAGCACCAGATTCTTTTGCTGCAGAAACGGTATCTAGATAGTGTGTAGTTCCAAGTCCAACCTTTGCTATTATTGGAATCTTTGTTACTGATTTGATCTTTTTTATGATTTTTTTGACTAGTTCCGGATCATCGCCTACTTCAAGACCCACCTTTTCTACGTGTGGACATGAAAGATTCAACTCAAAGGCAAGAACTTTACAGTTTTCAAATTGTTTTATCATAAAGGTAAAGTCATCTTCAACAGAGCCAACCAAGCTAACAATGATTGGGACTATTTTATTTTGTGAAATCATTTTTGCAAAGTATGGTGCGCCTGGATTTGATAGTCCAATTGCATTTAGCCATCCGCCACCCTTTATGCTAAATAGTGTTGGATTTGGATATCCTTCCCATGGTTCTTTACTAAGAGATTTAGTTACTACTGCTCCAGCACCAGATTTGTAAATTCGATTAAAAACATCAAGTGAAATTCCCAATATTCCAGATGCAAGTATTGTGGGTCTTTCAATCTGTATTGGTCCTATAGAGGTTGAAAGACTCGGTTTCACTTCTTTGAAAGATAAACTAACTTTGTCTTATAACAGTTGATTTGTAGATTGGATGGTACCTTTTTTAATGAGAACCAAAGTCAAGAATTCATGCATTCTGTTATTCTCACGGAACTAGGTGTGGCAATATTTGAAAATGATGTATGCAAAAAATCATTTCCCTTTGCAAATCCCGTAAAAGATTATCTTTCCATTAAAAATCGTAGTTCAGAGATTAGAGAACTAGTTAATTTTTTATCAAATTTACAAACTGGCATGGTTGTAAGCGATGAATCACTGTTATCCATACTAAAAAAGAAATCAATTGATGCACAATTAATGGATGAAGACAAGATTAACAACATACACATGTCAAAAACAAAAATTCTAGTAGAGTCTGGCTTTGCAAAAGATGAAAATGATGTCATGACAAAACTACGTAATTTTGCAACGCAGCTTTCATCATCAAGGATAACCGAAGTTTCAGAAAGCCCAGATCTTCACATAATCCAAGCCATCAGTATGCTTGATGAGACTGACAAAATAATCAATGGCATGAGCTCACGAGTTAGAGAGTGGTATGGTCTTCACTTTCCAGAGCTTGACAATGTAATAGATAGCATAATCGGCTATTCACAAATAGTTCTAGCTGGAAAAAGACAAAATTTATCAAAAAAGGTGTTTGAAGATGCCGGATTTCCTGATTCAAAAATAGAGATGCTTTCTGTTATTTCGGAAAAAAGCAGAGGAGGAGACATATCGGAAGAAAATCTTGCGCTTGTCAAGTCATTGGCAAAACAGATTCTTGATCTACATGAGCTGCGAAAAAAAGTAGAAAACCATGTAGAAGCACAAATGAATAAAATCGCGCCAAATATTTCAGCAATTTTAGGACCTTCAGTAGGCGCTAGAATTCTTGCAAGGGCCGGAAGCCTAAAGAAGCTTGCCTCAATGCCTGCAAGTACAATTCAGGTGCTTGGTGCAGAAAAGGCGCTTTTCAGATCACTAAAAACCGGTGCACAGCCTCCAAAACACGGACTGTTGTTCCAACATGCTTTGGTTCATGCAGCACCACGATGGCAACGTGGAAAGATTGCAAGAGCAATAGCTGCAAAGGCAGCGATTGCAGCAAGAGTTGATGTCTATGGCGCAGGACGAAATGATACGTTACTAGAAAAACTAAACGTTAGGGTTGATGAGATTGGTAAAAAATACAAAAATCCCATAGAGAAAAAACCAGCCCCACGCAGAGAAGAAAGACCATTTAGAAAATGGAAGAGTGATAAAAAATCAAAATTCAGATCAACAAAGGACAACAAACGAAAACGTTTTGGACGTAGATAAAAAGAATTTTTATTGGATTAAAGTAGACGGCGAAGAAAAACTTGCAACCGAAAACTTGGTTATTGGAAACCAAGTTTACAAAGAAAAGCTGGTAAAAAAGAAAGACGTCGAGTACAGACTATGGGATCCTTTTAGAAGCAAGTTGGCAGCATCTATTATGAACGGATTAAAGACATTTCCTATTACTGATAAATCAAATGTTCTCTATCTTGGAGTATCAACAGGAACTACAATTAGTCATATTTCAGATATTGTTGGACCAAGAGGTATAATTTTTGGAGTGGAACATTCCAGTAGGGTCGCAAGGGACTTTCTTGACAGAGTGGCATCACATAGACCAAATATTGTTCCAATAATACAAGATGCAAGACAACCTAAACAATATTTTTCAATTTATGGCAAAGTCGATGTAGTTTATGTTGATATTGCACAGCCAGATCAAACTGAAATTGCAATTGCAAATTGCAAATTGTATCTAAAGACTAGTGGATATTTGTTCTTGGTTATTAAAACTCGAAGTATAGATGTAACAAAAAACCCAAAAAAAATTATTGAAGAAGAAATAAAAAAGCTAGAACAATACTTTGAAATTAACCAAGTAATTGATCTTTATCCTTATGATAAAGATCATGCGATGGTAGTTGCAAAATATCTTAAAGGCGATTAATTTTTTAACATAACTTGAACTGGTTTCCAGCTGGTGCGGATAAAGTTTGGAACTGTTACTTGATTTTTGATCAAATTTGCCACAAACCGAACTGTTTTACGATCTGATGGATAACCACTGCCCAGATCATGATGTTTGTGCAAGCGCATGATTGCTTTATCCCTTGTTACTTTGGCAAGTATTGATGCGGCTGAAACTATGACAAATCTGCTGTCAGCGTGGTGATAAGATCGAATTTTTCCATTGTTTGTTAGTCTAGATAGTTTTTTCCCAAATCTTGCGGCATTTACATCGCATGAATCAACATATGAGACATCAGGTCGTAGTTTTGAGATCACTTTTGCCATGTATTTTGCCTCAAGTGAGTTTAGTTGATGTTTACGAACGTTACGATCTATTGTAAATGGATTGATTTGTGTTACATGATAGTCATCTACAAAGTTAATTATTTTCTTGTATAGTTTTTCACGTACATGTGGAGTGAGTTTTTTTGAATCTTTGATTCCCATCAAATCAAGTTCATTAATTTTGTCATGCTCTATTGATATCCCAGCAATCACAAGTGGTCCTACCATAGAACCTCTTCCTGCTTCATCAACTCCACAAATAAGCATAAGTCTCTGCAGTATTGTAGATATTAAACCGTTATAGGTGAATGAAGGTTTGTAATTATAATTGCAAACTTTTAATGATTTAGAAATAGTTGAAGGAAAAACAAAGATTCTCGTACCACCTGATTCTGTAAATGCCAAAGTACCTCCAAAAGAACCTGCATTTTTTAATCCTAGGGCGAGACTGAATCGTGATTTTTCTGTAATTGCCTATTCAGCATTTATAAAAAACTTTGAAGGTCCAAAAATTTTTCTTGATGGATTAGCAGGCATAGGTGCAAGGGGGCTAAGAGTTGCAAACGAAGTAAAAAATATCGAAAAAGTTGTAGTAAATGATCTTAATTCATCTGCACTCAGTCTAGGTTTAAGATCGGCGAAGCTGAATAATTTGTCAAATTATGAAATATCAGAAAATGAAACTTGTAGATTTCTAAGCAGTTATTCAAAAAAAGGTTCAAGAGCAGCAATCGTTGATATAGATCCTTTTGGGTCTCCTTCAAAGTATATTGACTGTGCAATAAGGGCGACAATGCATGGAGGATTGTTTTCTGCTACCGCTACTGATTTACAAGTATTACATGGATTAGCTAATGATGCATGTAAAAGAAGATACTATGGAATTCCAGTCAAGACAGAGTATGGAAATGAGATAGCAATAAGGCTCATACTTGGTTGCATAAACATGATTGCCGCAAGATTTGATGTAGAGGTTGTACCGCTTTTTGTAGAAAATGAAATGCATTATTATCGAACGTATGTAAAAATTCTCAACAAGCCTATTCAACAAGAAAAAATGGGCTACATTTTACATTGTAACTTTTGTGGAAATAGAACCACTTTTGAATATCAAAGTAATGTTTGCAGTTTATGTAATTCAAAAATAGTGATGGCAGGACCATTATGGACTGGGCAGTTATTTAGTAAGAAATACGTCTTATCCATGTTAGAGCAGATACCAAATTGCTCTGTTGATAAGAAATGTGAAAAAATACTGCAAAGATGTGCGCTAGAGGCTGAAATGCCAGGAACGTATTTTACACTTGATGAAATTGCTGAAAAAATGAAATGTGCTCCTTTGTCTCTAAAAAAAGCAATAAACAAGCTTCAAAATGGCGGATTTTTAGCTAGTCCAACCTCACTTAATTTTAAAGGCATAAGGACTAGTGCAAACATAAACGAATTAAAAGAGATTTTTGCAAGCTAGGCAAGATATCCCAAACAAACATAGTATAATTCACTGCTTGGCTTTCTGCTTGCTTTTGGTTTTGTTAACTTGATTTTTACAAATTTTTTCTTTATATAATCTCTAAATTCGTTTGAATATTCACCATCAAAGACCTTAAAGACTGCATTTCCTTTGTGAGCCAATACTTTTTCCATGATTTTTGCACAGCTATAGTTCAATGAGATTTGTCTTGCATGATCAACTGACCACTTGCCAATAACTTGTGGTGAAATATCACATATGACAGCGTCTACTTTTCTTTCAAAATATGACAGAATTTCATCTATAATAGATTCGTTTTCTATGTCACCTTGAATTATGTGTGCGCCTGGAATATCTTCAACATATGTTGTATCAATTCCCATAACCTTTCCTTTGTTGCCAGCTAACTTTACTGCTACTTGCGTCCAACCACCTGGTGCACACCCTAGATCAAGCACATAAAATCCAGGACCAATGATTCTGTATGCGTTATTAAGCTCTCTTAGTTTGTAAGTTGCTCTGCTTCTATAACCTTCTTCTCTTGCAAGTTTTCTAAAATGATCTTTTCTTGCATCAATTAATTTCATTTTTGTTTCTTTGATGATGATATTTGGACAAGAACCCAATCCTCAATCCATTTACATGTACGCGGGCTAATTTCTCCATCTATTGTACATTTTTGTTCCACAGGACACGTCAAACATGGCGCGTTTTCTATCGAAGTTGTACTGATTGGGGTTTTTTTGATAATGAGTTTGTATGTCCACCTACCATTTTCAAGAATCTTTTCTCTTGAGATTATTCCCATGCGTTCTAATTTTAATGCCAAACGAGAACCATCTCGGCTTGTTAGTTTCAGTTTCTTCCATAGTTCGCTTTGCAACATGCCCTTAGATTCGTATTTTGCAAGGATTTCTGTGACTTTGTTTGTGAGTTTATCCATATCCACTTTTGCAATTTGAAAATTCTCAATTTCCTCATCCGTTAGTTGCTCTTCTAGTTCTTCTTCGAATGTTTTCTTTTCTTTAGCTTTTGGAGCTGGTTTCTCTTCTTTGGCAGGAGTTGTCTTTTTCTTTTCTTTAGCTTTTGGAGCTGGTTTCTCTTCTTTGGCAGGAGTTGTCTTTTTCTTTTCTTTAGCTTTTGGAGCTGGTTTCTCTTCTTTGGCAGGAGTTGTCTTTTTCTTTTCTTTAGCTTTTGGAGCTGGTTTCTCTTCTTTGGCAGGAGTTGTCTTTTTCTTTTCTTTAGCTTTTGGAGCTGGTTTCTCTTCTTTGGCAGGAGTTGTCTTTTTTAATTGTGCTTTTAGTTTTTTAAGTTCTTTAGCTAGTTGTTCAGCTTGTTTTGCAGCATCTTCTTGTGATAGTTTAGCATTTGGATTATTTTCTGGACTAGTTTTTTCTACCATACATCTCACAATAATGTAGAATTAGATTGCCATGTTAATTCAATATATAACATTGCATTTTTTCCTAAGTAATGGTAAACTTTTCACTTGTAGTTATTGTTTTTTTGTAATGTTTGTCATTAATTTCTGCTACTATTTCATATTGACCAGAATCGCTAATTTTTTCTGAAAATTCATCATCAATTGGTAACATTAGATTATCTTTTTGAAAACATTGTCCAAAATATCCACTTTGAGTAATTACCTGTTTTGGACTAGAACCCAAATCGTATATTGTTATGTATAGATCACCGCAGTCAAATGTTGAGTCAGTTACCGAAACTTGGATTTCAATTGATGATGATGGCGAATATTCTTTTTGTAATGAAATTATCTTTATAGAATCACTTTGTATTTTGTTTGTTCCAGAAAATTTGAAAGGCCACATGTTTAGTTCTCGTTCTGGCTCATTTAGAACCTCAGCCATTACAAATGACCCCAAGGCCAGTGACACAATTACTGGAAATAAAAATACAAGATATGCGATCTTGGCAGCCATTTTGATTTCTAACATAGTGAGTTCTTTTATATCTATTTAGTAATGACCTAATTGTTCAGTATAATTACGTAGTATAAGTTAAATCAGAATTTTGCAAATAAGGCCTAATGCGCCTTCGTAAATTCAGGGTTAGTGCATTTAGATGCATTCATGATTCTGGCGAAATTAAGGTAGGAGATCTTGCTGCCTTTGTGGGACGAAATGAAAGTGGCAAAACAACGATTCTTCAGGCACTTACTTTGTTAAACAAGGAAGAAGGACTTTCTGAGCTTGATCTTTGTGATGAAATGACCCAAGAGCTAAAATCCGAAATAAACGTTGTAGAAGGAGAGTTTGAGCTTAGTAATCATGAAACACATTTAATTAAAGAAAAATTTCAATCCATTCCAGAAATAAAAAAAGTACGAATTTTTAGAACAAACAAGAACCCAAAGATCCAATATGACTTTGGAAATATCAGAATAAGTGAAGAAGAAAATAAAGCGTTAAACTCGTGGGAAAACTTTACAGAAAATGTACGTAATTTTGTTGATACGATTCCAAATCATATTAGAATAAGACTAGATATGAGATTTTTTGAAGGGGCACCTCCTGCAAACCACGAGATATTCAACAGCGAGATGGC